>NZ_RZQA01000809.1:0-2966 GCF_004022915.1 Mesorhizobium sp. M7A.F.Ca.US.006.04.2.1 | reverse complement strand
GGTCGTCGGTTGCCAGGTGCACCGACCAGCCGCGCTCGTTCAGCTCATGCGCCAGCGCCTCGGCCGGGAAAAGATGCCCGCCGGTGCCGCCTGCCGCGAGAAGGATGACGCCTCTGGCCATATCACTCCGCCGGCACGGCGCGTTGCGACAGGCCAAAGCCCATCTGCTTGCGCTTTTCCGGCCGCTTGCGTGTCAGCGCCAGCACCATCCCCATCGAGATGGCGATGGCGATCTGCGAGGAGCCGCCATAGGAGATGAACGGCAGCGTCATGCCCTTGGCCGGCACAAGCTGGAGGTTGACGCACATGTTGATGACCGCCTGCAAGCCGAAGACGGTGACGAGGCCGCCGACCGCGTAGCGGGTGAAATCGTCATGCTCCTTCAGCGCCGTGTTGAGGCCGCGCAGCACGATGAAGGCGAATATCGACATGATGAAGAAGCACATGATCAGTCCGAACTCTTCGCCTGCGACCGAGAAGACGAAGTCGGCATGGCTGTCGGGAATAACGCGCTTGACTGTGCCCTCACCTGGTCCGACGCCAAACCAGCCGCCATTGATCAGCGCGTCGCGTCCCATATCGACCTGGAATGTGTCGCCTTCGCCGGTAAGAAACTTGTCGATGCGCAAGGCAACGTGCGGGAACACCGTATAGGCGGCGAAAACGCCGCCGACGCCGGCGGCACCCAGCGCAACGATCCACAGCCAGGGCAGCCCGGCCATGAAAAACATGATGCCCCAGGTGCCGGTCGTCAGCATGGTCTGGCCGAGATCCGGTTGCGCCACCAGCAGCGACACGACCAGTACCAGCAGCAACATGGCGAACAGATTGCCGGGAATGTCGGGCTGGCGCTTGTGCTCAGCGAAAAGCCAGGCGCACATGATGACGAAGGCTGGTTTCAAAAATTCCGACGGCTGGATCGACAGGCCGGCAAGCGACACCCAGCGGCGTGCGCCCTTCACCTCGACGCCGATGTAGAGCACCGCCACCATCAGCACCAGCATCAGGCACAGCATGATCAGCGCCATGCGCCGGATCTGCCTGGAATCGAGGAACGACACAGCCAGCATCACGCCGAGCGCCGGTACGGTGAAGATGATCTGCCTGGTGGCGAAGTGGAAACTGTCGAGGCCGATGCGTTCGGCGACCGCCGGGCTCGCCGCGAAGGACAGCACGATACCGAGGCCCATCAGCGACAGGAACGCCGCCAGGAACCAGCGATCGATCGTCCACCACCAGGTCGCAACCGGACTTTTGTCGAGACGGCTCTGCATTATCGTGCCCCTCCGATGGGTTTCACACCCTCGATAGCATTCGCAGCTTGCCTGAAGGCTTCGCCGCGAACTTCGAAATTCTTGAACTGGTCGAAGCTGGCGCAGGCCGGCGACAGCAGCACCACCGCCTCGCCGCTGTCGTCCTTAGCCGCATCATGCGCGGCGTGCTCGACCGCCGCGGCCAGCGTGCCTGAAATCTCGTAGGGCACGGCCTCGCCCAGCGTCGCCGAAAACGCCGGCGCCGCCTCGCCGATAAGATAGGCCTTGGCGATGCGCGGGAAGAAGCCGCGCAAGGGTTCGATGCCGCCTTCCTTGGGCAGGCCGCCGGCGATCCAGTAGATGCGTGCAAAGCTCGACAGCGCCGGCGCCGCAGCATCGGCATTGGTCGCCTTGGAATCGTTGATGAACAGCACATGGTCCTTGCGGCCGACCTGCTCCATGCGGTGCGCGAGGCCGGGAAAGCTTTCCAGTCCCGACTGGATCTCGCCAAGCTCCAGCCCGATCTTGAGACAAGCGGCGACCGCAGCCAGAGCGTTCTGGGCATTGTGCTGGCCACGCAAGGAGCCGATGCCTTCGAGGAAGGCGACACGGCTGTAACGGCCGTGCACAGCTTCCATCAAATTGCTGCCATCGGCGAAATAGCCGTCGGTCAGCGGCAGGCGCTTGGAAATGCGGATGACATGCCGCCCCGCCCGCTCCAGCCGCTCGGCAATCTGCGCGCACCAGGAATCGTCGACGCCGACGATCGCCGTCTCGCTGCCGGCCACCAGCCGCTCCTTGATCGCGGCGTAGTGCTGCATGGTGCCATGGCGGTCGAGATGATCGGGCGTCAGATTGAGCAGGATGCCGGCCGTCGGATTGATCGAGGGCGCGAGGTCGATCTGGTAGGACGAACACTCGACGACATAGTGCCGATCGGGCTCGGGCGGATCGAGCGTCATCACCGCGCGGCCGATATTGCCGCCCATCTGGGCATCGCGTCCCGCGGCTTTCAGGATGTGCGCGGTCAGCGCGGTCGTCGTCGACTTGCCGTTGGTGCCGGTGATGGCGATGAAAGGCGCTGTCGGCGCGCTCAGCATCCGCTCGCGGCAGAAAAGCTCGATGTCGCCGACGATCTCGACGCCTGAGCCGCGCGCCAGTTCCACCGTCCAATGCGGCTTGGGATGCGTCAGCGGCACACCAGGCGACAGCACGAAGGCCGAGAATTTCGCCCAGTCGGCGCCGCGCAAATCAGCGGTCGCGATACCGGCAATGGCGGCCTTGGCCACACTGTCGGGATTGTCGTCCCAGGCCAGCACGTCCGCGCCGCCCTCGATCAGCGCGCGCGCCGTCGCGATCCCCGAGCCACCGAGCCCGAAGAGCGAAACGCGCTTGCCTGAAAAGGATGCGGCGGGGATCAAAGGGCTTCCTATCTCAGCTTGAGGGTCGACAGGCCGACCAGCGCCAGGATGACGGCGATGATCCAGAAGCGGATCACCACCTGGCTTTCGGTCCAGCCGAGCTTTTCGAAATGATGGTGGATCGGCGCCATCAGGAACACCCGCTTGCCGGTCATCTTGAAGTAGCCGACCTGGATGATGACGGACAGGATTTCGACGACGAACAATCCGCCGACGATGACCAGCACGATCTCATGCTTGGTGGCGACCGCGACGGTGCCGATCAGGCCGCCCATGGCCAGCGATCCGGTGT
>NZ_RZQA01000808.1:0-2968 GCF_004022915.1 Mesorhizobium sp. M7A.F.Ca.US.006.04.2.1 | reverse complement strand
GTGTCGGCGATGACCAGTCGATGCCCGTCCGCGTGAACGTCTGCGCCCGCCGTCCTCTCGAGTCAACCTGGGGAGAATTCGACCATGGAACACAGTTTGGCTGAAAATAGCGGCGCGGCTCTCCCGCGATCGCCTGGGTCGCGGCGGCCCTTGCATGATATGGACCGTCTAGCTGCCGATAGTTGGGCTTCGCCATTTGCTCGGCTATAGTTAGAACCATCTATGGCTCAAAGCCCCTCCAGCATCATCGGTTCGCCGGCTCAAGGATCAGGTAAGTTCCGGCGCCACCTCAGTGATCATCCCACTGACGCGGAGGGAAGCCCGCTTTGAACTGCACATTTTACGTCGCGGACCCCATGTCGGTCTGGTCGCCATGTTAGCCGACGCTAAATCAGAGCGATGCGACACTTCTTGCTGGGCCTTACAGTCTGTCTCTATTGCACCACATTGCTTCGGGCCGAAGCATGGCAGCCCTTTGGCGTCCGGCAGCTTGGCTTTACATTCGATATTCCTCCAGGTTTCGTCCTCACCCAGCACTCGGATCAAGGCGCGGCTTTTCTGGGGCCGAGAGAAGCGTCCCTAGTCGTTTGGGGCGGACAATTGGGCAAAGCCAGTTTTCGCGCCGAGATCGAGCACCGCATGATAGAGGACAAAAAGTCCGGTTGGCGACTGACCTATCGGCGCATAACATCCAGATGGGCAAGCTACTCGGGTGTCAAGAATGGCGAGATCCGCTATGTCCGCGCAATCACGGTCTGCGGCGACCGCGCCGCGCTTTTCATAATTAATTACAGGAAATCGGAAAAGAAACCATATGACCTGTTGTCGTGCGGATGGTCCGGTCCCTGAAGGCACAGGGCTGCTAAGTGGGGGGTGGGCAACGCGGACTGCTGCGCCCTGAGCTGCGGCCGCGTGATCCGCACGCTCAGGCAGTCGGCCTTGCGGCTGTTTCCAAATGGTGCATCCCAGACGTGGGAAGACGACGCGGAGAGCATCTCCCGACCGCTTCCTGCAACGGAGGGGCGATCATTTCCATTACTATCGCCGTGTGCTCAGAGGGGTCAGAGACGAGAGCTGCGTGTTCGTGCGCCGCGCCCTCGACACCACTGACCGTATAAAATCCGCACGCCAGAGATTTTCGCGAGGCTGCTGACGATGCCTTGTAGGCATCGTTGATGCTGGGCGAAATCCACAAGCAGCGCGTGTCCGATACCGCCCATGCCGTGTCTCTGGATTTGTCTATCAGCCTCTCGCAGAGATATTGGTCGCCGGGCTCCTCGGCACGATCCTGCGGACTAGCCGAGAGCACGATAGGCGAGCCTGCCAAATCATCATCTGTTGACGCGGTCGGCGGCCGTCGAGAACAATACACACTGTCTATTCACCGCGCACTCGTTCGAAGACCGCATGAAGAACGGTAGGCTCGGCGAGGAGCTTCGGCGCATGTTGATGGGCTACCCGATCTACCGGCCGAAATATGGCGAGGACGGCGACATGAAGATGTGGCAACAGGAACTATGAAGATCGTGTGGCCGCTCGATCCTGGGATCGTATGACCCGCTGACGCACTGCGGCAAGACGTTCTTCCTTCGCCCAGTGGTCCTGCAAGGCGCGTTCCAAGTGGTCGTATAACGGGAGCCATGCCTCACCATGGTCACCTCGTGCCACAATGATTTCGGCGACGCGGTCGAGTACTCGCTCAATCCGCTGTGCCGTGACTGGTCGAGGCGTGGGCGAGTCTCGCCTCACGGCTTCGCCCGTCCGCAAGGCCATGAATGCACCATGCCTTATGTGTAGCGGACTTTTTTGGTGCAGTGAAGGCCTGCATTCGGCTTGAGCTGCAATCGGCGGCTGCGGCTTGCAGATGTGAAAGGCTCTTTGCTCATCGGGGTTGGCAGCGGGAGGGCGATCGTCCGCAGCCCCCGAATACGATAGCGCGAGTTGCCGGCGCAGCCCGTCCGTCATCTGGTCAACCGAGCCTCTCCTCCTCGTGAGCGCGTGGCAGATTGTTTGCTGCGGCGGCGTGATTGCCGCCGCAGAGAGTTTTAACGGTTAGTTCGTGTGCACTGCCAATCTTCGGCCCTGTCATCCAAGACGGCGCCAAGGGAACGTCTTCGATCACACCCACCCTGCGTGCCCAGGTCGCAAACGCCTTGTGCGCGGCCTCGACCGACTTGCGACCATCATACGCCGAGTAGCATGTATCACAGGCCGCTCCGTGGAGAAGGCCGCGCCTTTCGACCGGCCATTCTTCCAGAAATTCTATGGCATCCATGACGCAACCGATCTTTTTGAGGACGAAACTGTCATCTCGCACGAAAATCGGCTGTTTGAACGTAGCGCTCTCCATCGTGACCTCCCTTCAAGCCCTAAAGCGGCGCTTGTGGCTCTTCGGGTGACGCAGGATGATTCCTCGGCAAAACATGCCGGTCTGCGTGACGCCTTCGGCACAGAGAGGATATTGGAAATGGCTCTTTTCAGTTCAAGAGAGAATTGGCCGGCCGAGCCCAGCAGCCTCTTGGCAATTGGCACCTCATCCCGCTGCCAGCGCGTCTGTCCGCGAGGCCCTCGGCCCACCAACCTGCACGTCGGCGATCTTGCCGTCGCGTAGCAAGGCCTCTAACCGGCGTAGCAGTGTAGATAGACTGGAAGAGCATCAGCGCAGCGAAAGCAGCGTTGTGTTTTCCTTTACTCATGTCCATTGCGGCCACTCCACACAGCGCGGGATATAGGTCGTCAAACCGGAGCGCATCAATTCTGGCACGTCAACGCCTTCATCGCCGCCGGCATCGTCTCGCGAAAAAAAGAGCGGGCCCGGAAGAGTCGGACCCGCCAGCGGCTATGATCAGGCTGCAGAGAGCGGTCGGTCATTCGCGAGCCAAAGGCTGGCTGCTGCCAGGGCAGCAACCACAGCGCCAGCGATGGCGTGCGACCACATTGCTGCCGCCAGGCCGGCAAAGCCAAGCAC
>NZ_RZQA01000807.1:0-2971 GCF_004022915.1 Mesorhizobium sp. M7A.F.Ca.US.006.04.2.1 | reverse complement strand
TCACCAGGTAGAAGATGCCGATTGCCGCATAGGTGAAGCGCCAGCCCTCCGCCTTCATCAGCGTCGGCATGATGGTCGGCCACAACGCCCCGGCAAGGTAATTGCCGGCCGCCGCCGCCGTGACCGCAACACCGCGACGGCGGTTGAACCAGTGCGAGATATCGGCGATCAGCGGCCCGAAGATCACCGACGTGCCGATACCGATCAGCACCCCCTGGGCAAGCGTGAATTGCAGGATCGAGGTCGACAGCGCCGCGAGCAGCAGGCCCGCGGAAAGCGCAATCGAAGAGATCAGCGCCGGGATCCAGTAACCCATCCGGTCGATGGCGCGGCCGACCAGCACGTTGCCGGCGGCGAAACCGACCATGGTCGCCGTGTAAGGCATGGACGCCGCGGCGCGGTCGACGCCGAACTCGGCCTGCACGGCGGGCAGCACGACGACGACAGCCCACATGCCCACGGCGCCGATCGTCGCCAGCAGCATCGAGATGGCAAGCCGCATCCAGGCATAGGAGCTGTCGATGCCGGGGCCGGGCTGGAGGCTGTCGGTTCGGGTCAAGGCGTTTCCTGTCGGCGGTCTCGGAGATCGGCTGCCGTTTGCGCCACTATCGGCGCATTCTCAGGCCGCAGCAGCGCCACAGCGGGCAAATCCGTGACTCCAGAGCCAGGGCGGAACCGATGCCGATGTGCGGAGTTTCCCGGCAACCCACCCCGCAAAGGAGTCCTGCGATGACCGCCACCAGGAAAAAATGGTCGGCCGAGGTGACCGAGCACAGCAACGCAATGGATCTTGAGGATCACGTCTTCGAATCTGACGACGCCAGGAAGATCGCCGCCTCGCTGAAACGATCCGCCGAACACAGCCACAGGCGCAAGGCCGGGCCTTTCCAATCCGCCATGTCGATGCTGAATTTTTACATCAACCGCGCCGGCAAGAACTTGCCTGCCGCGCGCAAAAAAGTGCTTGAGGACGCCAAGGGCGAGCTGCGCAGCGCCTTCGGACGTGACAAGGATGATTAGCGGCCGGTCCAGCCCTACCGGGCGCGGATGACGCCGTCTGTGTTGGCGAGCAGTTTGCGCACAGCATTGCGCGCCGCGTCGGGGCGCTGCAGGCGGATGTTCTTCTCGATCGCCTCGTGCAGCTTCTGCGCGTGGTTGAGATCGTCGATCTCCCGTGTCGTATAGGCAAAGAGATGATCGAAGGCGGATTCGATCAGCACGCCGAGCGGCACCAGCAGGTCGTTGCCCGAAGCCCGCAGGATGGCGAGATGGAAGCGCGTGTCGGCGCGGGTCCGCTCCTGCAGGCTCGTCGCCGCGCCCATCTCACGGCAGGCCAGGCTGATCTCGGCCATCTGCTCGTCGGTTCTTCGCATCGCGGCGAACGCGGTCGCTTCCGGCTCGATGATATGGCGGAATTCCTGCACCGTTTTGAGGAACACTTCGCGGTCCGGCGACGTCGCGTACCAGGCCAGCACATCGCGATCGAGCAGGTTCCAGCGTTCCTTCGGCTCGACCCAGCTGCCGATCTTGGGACGTGAGGCCAAAAGGCTCTTGGCCATCAGCATCTTGATCGCTTCGCGCACCGCCGAGCGGCTGACGCTGAACGTCTCCGACCATTTCGCTTCATTGGGCAGGATGGTGCCAGGCGGATAATCGCCGCGCACGATCCTGAGGCCGATTTCACTGGCCAGCGAGGCGTGGACGCTGGAGCCGGGAATACGCGCGGCGTCCGCCCGGCGAACGCCGCCCGGACGGTCCCCGGAGGCCGCTTTCCCCAACGATTTTTCCTTGTTCGGCTTCGCGTCCCGCATGGGGTCCAGAAAGTCTGTATTAAGCAGGCTGTCAAGCGCGGCAAGCGGCTTGCATCGCAAAGCTGCCCGCTGTGCACAGATCAGCCCCGATCCGCCGCTTGATTGGCATGTCGATATTCAGGTCAGGCCGAGCCGAGAATGACGGATTTCGAGAACCGGAGCGCATCGTACTTTTGGGTACGTGAGCACCGGCCTATGCCGACCGTAGCCTTGACTGCCACGACCACTCATAAGTGCTTCGGCCGGCGAAGGCGGAAGCGCAGAAAGCCGTCATTCGCAGGCCGGCATCACCTGAGTGTCGACATGCCTAGGCCTGCTTGACGTATTTGCGCCAGCTATGCTCCGGGCGGAAGCCCAGCACGTCACGCGCCTTGCGGTTGGAGAGCAGCGTCTCGTATTCGCCGAGTTCGGCCTTGACCGGCACGCCGGGGTAGAACCGCTTCAAGAGTTCGGCTGTCGGCAGGTCGGACGAGGTGTCGTCATTGGCCGCGTTGAACACCTGATAGCCGAGCCCGTCCTTCTCTATGGCGCGCAGCGTGATCTGGCCAAGGTCGCGCGCGTCGACATAGCTCCAGGCGATGCGCTTGCGGAAACCCGGATCGGCGAACCATTTCGGAAACAGCGAATATTCGTGCGGCTCGATGACGTTGCCGATGCGCAGGGAATAAATGTCGGTGCCGTTGCGCTGCGCGAAGGCCCGCGCCGTCTTCTCGTTGACGACCTTGGACAAGGCATAGCTGTCCATCGGATCGACGTCATACTCCTCGTCGAGCGGGAAATATTTTGGATCGCGCGGCTCGTTGGCGAAGACCAGTCCATAGGTGGTCTCGCTGGAGGCGATGATTACCTTTCGAATACCGAGCTTAACCGCCGCCTCGATGACATTGTAGGTGCCGAGCGCATTGATGCGGAACACCTCGTTGTCGGTGGTGATCATGATGCGCGGGATGGCAGCGAAATGCACCACCGCATCGACCGGCTGCGGACGCAGCGAGGGGTCGAATTCATGCAGGCCCATATAGCTCGACAGTGCGTTGAACACCTGCCCGCTGTCGGTGATGTCGGTGATCAGCGTGCGCACCTTGGGGTTGTCGAGCGGCCTGGTGTCGATGTTGAGCACCTGGCAGCCTTGCTCGACCAGATACTGGACGACATGGCGT
>NZ_RZQA01000806.1:0-2973 GCF_004022915.1 Mesorhizobium sp. M7A.F.Ca.US.006.04.2.1 | reverse complement strand
GGTCTCGACCGTCGAGGCCCAGCGCATGTTCATCGAGGCGCATGTCGTGGCCGTGGCCTCGGGAAGGCCGCGCATTGCGGTTTGAGCGACGCGGCGAAATACGCCACCTTCACCCTAAGCTGAATTGACCCGGCAAACCTGACATGCCAAAGGCCCGCAAAGCCTTTCATCTGGAGTAGCCTGATGACCGACCGCATCGAGATCGCCGGATTGCGGATTGCCCGCGAGCTGCATGAGTTCGTGGCCAGGGAAGCGCTGCCGGGCACGGGGATCGAAGCGGACGCCTTCTGGAACGGTTTTTCGGCCATCGTCCATGATCTGGCGCCGAAGAACCGGGCGCTGCTGGCAAAGCGTGACGCCATCCAGGAACAGATAGACGGCTGGTATCGCGATCACGGCGCGCCGGTCGACATGGAGGCCTACAAGGGCTTCCTGAAAGAGATCGGCTACCTCGTTCCCGAAGGCCCGGCCTTCAGCGTGTCGACCGACAATGTCGACCCGGAAATTGCTGATGTTGCCGGACCGCAGCTGGTCGTGCCGGTGATGAATGCGCGCTATGCGCTCAACGCTGCCAATGCGCGCTGGGGTTCGCTCTACGATGCGCTTTACGGCACCGATGCCATCCCCGAAACGGATGGCGCCGAAAAGGGCAAAGCCTTCAATCCGGCGCGCGGCGCCAAGGTCGTCGCCTGGACGAAGACCTTTCTCGACGAGGCTGCCCCGCTCACGTCCGGCAAATGGGCCGGCGTCAATGGCCTGTCGCTGGCGCAAGGTGCCTTGCGGCTGAGCGCCGGCGCCGGCTCGACGACGCTGGCCGACCCCAGGCAATTCGTCGGCTATCGCGGCGATGCCGCCAATCCCGATGCCGTGCTGCTTGTGCGCAACGGCCTGCACATCGAGATCGTGATCGACCGCAACAACCAGATCGGCCGCACCGATCCGGCGGGCATCGCCGATGTCATCCTGGAATCGGCGCTGACCACCATCCAGGACTGCGAGGATTCGGTCGCGGCGGTGGATGCGCCAGACAAGGTCGTCGTCTACCGCAACTGGCTCGGCCTGATGAAGGGTGACCTGGCGGAAGAGATCACCAAGGGCGGCAAGAGTTTTGTCCGCAAGCTCAATCCCGACCGCGCCTACACCGCGCCCGCCGGTGGCACGCTGACCGTGCCCGGCCGCTCGCTGATGCTGGTCAGGAATGTCGGCCACCTGATGACCAGCCCGGCGATCCTCGACCGCGACGGCAATGAGGTTCCGGAAGGCATCATGGATGCGGCGATGACGGCGCTGATCGCGCTGCACGATGTCGGGCCGAACGGCCGCCGCGCCAATTCCCGTGCCGGCTCGATGTATGTCGTGAAACCCAAGATGCATGGGCCCGACGAAGTCGCCTTCGCCGTCGAGATCTTCGACCGCGTCGAAGCGCTGCTCGGCATGGCGAAAAATACCATCAAGATGGGCATCATGGACGAGGAGCGGCGCACCACCGTCAACCTCAAGGAGGCAATCCGCGCCGCAAAGGAGCGCGTCGTGTTCATCAACACCGGCTTTCTCGACCGCACCGGCGACGAGATCCACACCTCGATGGAAGCCGGCCCGATGATCCGCAAGGGCGACATGAAGCAGGCCGCCTGGATTTCCGCCTACGAGGCGTGGAATGTCGACATCGGGCTGGAATGCGGCTTGGCCGGCCACGCCCAGATCGGCAAGGGCATGTGGGCGATGCCGGATCTGATGGCTGCGATGCTGGTCGAGAAGATCGCCCACCCCAAGGCCGGCGCCAACACTGCCTGGGTGCCGTCGCCGACGGCGGCCACGCTGCATGCCACGCACTATCACAAGGTCGATGTTCACGCCGTGCAGGCGGCGCTGAAGAACCGGCCCAAGGCCAGGCTCGACGACATCCTGTCGGTGCCCGTCGCGGTGCGGCCGAACTGGTCGCCGGATGATATCCAGAAGGAACTCGACAACAACGCGCAGGGCATTCTTGGCTATGTCGTGCGCTGGATCGACCAGGGCGTCGGCTGCTCGAAAGTGCCTGACATCAACGATGTCGGCCTGATGGAAGACCGCGCCACGCTGCGTATTTCCTCACAGCACATCGCCAACTGGCTGCACCACAAGGTCTGCTCCGAAATCCAGGTGATGGATTCGCTGCGCCGCATGGCGGCCATCGTCGACCTGCAGAATGTCGGCGATCCGCTCTACTACCCGATGGCCGCCGATTTCGACAACTCCATCGCCTTCCAGGCCGCCTGCGACCTGGTGTTCAAGGGCCGCGAACAGCCGAATGGTTATACGGAGCCGGTGTTGCACGCGCGGCGGCTGGAACTGAAGGCGCAGCAGGGCTGAAGAGGCCAGTCCCTGCCGTGAATGGGGCGGCAGGTCTTCGGCCTGACTTCCTCCGGAGGTGAGGCGTCAGGAAGCTGTATGGTCCAGGAGCCGGATGGTGGGATCGCGACGGTGTTCGGAGTTGACCCTATCGACGCCTTCCACCGTAATCGCGATCGTCCCGTTTTCCACTCTTGCTATCCAGCCCTTCGCTTTTAGATACCAGAGATGAAACTCGAGATGCTCTCGCGGACAGTCTGACAGGCGTTCGAGCTCCACATCCCCGATCCCGGGATTGCTGACGTCGTGCCGGCGCTTCGCGTAAAGCAGCGACAGCAGCCTGGCCTGGATCACGACATCCCGCTCGATGCCTTTGCTGTTGCTGGCTTCCTCGGTCAATTCGCGGCGAAGGCCGGCATGGTCCCTATACGCGATGTCGTATTGAGCGCGTTTGACCGGATCCTTGAGCGTGTTGTGGGCTTCCACGATTTCACTGAAGCGGGCTTCATCGCCGGTTTCGCGATTGTCGGGATGATAGCGCATCGCAAAATAGCGAAATATGCGCTCCAGCGTTTCCGAGTTGGCGTTCGGGCTGACTTCCAAAACTTCGTAGTAGTCAACGAACATAGCGGGCTCCCCGAC
>NZ_RZQA01000805.1:0-2977 GCF_004022915.1 Mesorhizobium sp. M7A.F.Ca.US.006.04.2.1 | reverse complement strand
GCGTTGCCTCTTCGAGCGGAGGCGAAAGGTCTGGGTCCCCGGGCAGGACCTGCCGCAGCCAATGGCTTCGCCAAACAATGTCCTTTTCCGTCAGTTGCATCACGATGCGCCTCTGGCCGACAGGCGGCGCTCCACCAGCCTGACCCAAAGGCTGGCGCCAATCGGCAGGATTGCGTCGTTGAAGTCGTAGTTGGTGTCGTGAGCCGCAGCCTGATGCGCATCGTCGGCCTGGCCGAGCAAGAAATAGCAGCCCGGCCGCTGTTCCAACATGTAGCAGAAATCTTCCGAGCCCATCTCGGGAGGCGGATCGACGACGAGACGTTCCGGTCCCATCACCTCGTTCGCAATCGCGATCATCGCATCGGCTTGCGCCGGGGTGTTGATCGTCGGCGCGAAGGGCGTTTCATAGAGAATGTCGACGCTGGCGCCAAAAGCTTCAGCCTCGTTTTTCGCGATGCGGCGGATTGCCGTCTCCAGCGTCTTTTGAACCTGATGGTCGAAGGTGCGCACGGTGCCGGTCAGAAACGCCGTATCGGGGATGGTGTTGAAGGCTTCGCCTGCGCGCAGGCTGCCAACGGTGACGATTGCCGGAGCGTGCACATCGGTCAGGCGGCCGGGCAGGGCTTCGATTGCGAGCAGGATGCGCGCGGCGATGGGGAGTGGATTGATCGCCAGATGCGGTGTCGCCGCATGGCCGCCCCTGCCGTGGACGACGATCTCGAAGCGATCGGCCGCCGCGGCCACCGTTCCGCGGTGGACGGCGATCTCGCCGAGCGGCCGTTCGCAATTGTGCAGCGCGTAAACTTCATCGCAGGGGAAACGCTGGAAAAGGCCCTCATCCAGCATGGCAAGCGCCCCACCTCGACCCTCCTCGGCCGGCTGGAAGATGAAATGCACCGTGCCGGCGAAGTCGGGCGAGCGAACAAGTGCTGACGCTGCGCCGAGCAGCATTGTCGTGTGGCCGTCATGGCCGCAGCCATGCATCCTCCCGGGGACGCGGGACGCATGCGGCAGCGGCCGCGCCTCGGTCATCGGCAGGGCGTCCATATCGGCGCGAATGCTCAGGCTGCGACCAGCGCCGAGCCTGCCCCTGAGCGTGCCGACGACGCCTGTGCGGCCGACACCTTCGGTCGTCTCGATGCCCCACGAGCGCAGTTTGTCCGCCACGAAACGTGCCGTCTCGAACTCTTCGAAGCCGAGTTCTGGATTGGCATGCAGATGCCGCCGCCAGGCCGTCATCTCTGTCTCTAGTTGCTGCACCGAGGGTACCAGTCTCATGCCGATGCCTTTGCGCGAAGAGTTTGTGAGCGGCTCTGCAGGATGGCGATGACCACAAGCAGGATTGCCGAGAAAGCGATCAGCAGCACGGCGACGGCCGCGATGGCGGGACTGATGGACTCGCGCACCCCGGAGAATATCATGCGAGGCAAGGTTCGCTCTGCGCCCGTCGAGAGGAAACTTGCGACGACGACTTCGTCGAAAGAGATGATGAAGGCGATGATGGCCCCTGTAATGACGCCCGGCGCTATCAGCGGCAGCACTACCTTGAAGAATGTGCGCATGGTGCCGGCGCCGAGCGATGCCGCCGCGCGAACCAACGTCCGGTCGAAGGTCGAAAGGCTGGCGACGACAGTCGTCAGCATCACAGGCACGGCCATGGCCGTATGCACCAGAATGATCGATAGCTTGTTGCCAACGAGTCCCAGTGTGGCGAAGAATGAAAAGGCCGCGACGCCGACAATGACGACCGGCGTCACCAAGGGCGCGGCGATGATCGCATAGAGGATCCGTTTGCCGGCAAAATCGCCCCAGGCGAGCCCGATCGCCGCCGGTATGCCGAGCAGCAGCGCCAGAACCGTGGTGGACAGCGCGATGACGACCGAGTTCCACAGCGCGGTCGGCCAGCGCTGGTCGACCCACAGTTCGGCATACCAGCGCAGCGACCAGCCCGGCGTCGGAAACGCCAGCGAGTTGCTCGAGGTCAGCGACATGGGGATCACGATCAGCAGGGGCAGGATGATGAACGCCAGCAATGTCGCCGCATAGGCATACATCAGCCATTTCCGGAAGCGGTCGGCGCTCATGCGACATGCGCCTTGCGGCGGAAGAGGACGGACGCCGTCCAGAACAGGAATGCAAACAGGACGAGGATCATCAGCAGTTGCAACGAAAGCGCTGCACCCATGCCCCAGTTCAGTGTGCTGTTCGTGTAGAACGCTATGTAGCTGGAGATCATCTGGTCGGTCGGCCCGCCGACAAGCGTCGGGGTGATGTAGTAGCCGAGTGCGAAGACAAAAACGATCGCCCCGCCGGACAGGATTCCTGGCAGGATCAACGGCAACTGCACGCAGCGCCACGCTGTGAGCCACGGCGCGCCCAGTGACAGTGCCGCGCGCATATAGGTGGTCGGAACCCGCCGCATGACGGCGACGACGGAGAGCACCATCATGGGCAGCAGAACCTGAACCATTGCCACGTAGAGTGAAAAGCGTGTGTAAATGAGATTGAGCGGCTCGCTGACGATGCCGAGGCCAAGCAGCGTGGAATTCACGGGTCCGTTCTTCTGCAGCACGATGATCCAGATGACGGTGCGCACCAGCAGCGATGTCCAGAGCGGAAACAGGATCAGCGCGAACATGAGCTTCGACCAGGCCGGCGGCGCGCTGACAATTGCCTGCGCCAGCGGCACGGCGAGCACCGCGCAGATCACGGTCACCACGATGGTGATCCAGATCGTACGCAGCAGCGCGTCGACGAAGATGGCGCGATCGGCTGAAATGGCTTCGATCGAATTGTCCGCGCCTCGCTTCAGGTCAAGGCTCGCAAGCAGATAATAGTCCGTTCGCGCGCTTTGCTGACGCGCGATGACCTGCCAGAGATCGATATTTTTCCAGCCGGCCTGTTTGGAGAGCACCTCGTCGCGCACGGGACGCATAGTCAGCTTGCCGTCGGCCGCATCCTTTGCCGTCTTGATGAC
>NZ_RZQA01000804.1:0-2979 GCF_004022915.1 Mesorhizobium sp. M7A.F.Ca.US.006.04.2.1 | reverse complement strand
GTGCGTAACGTCTCGTTCATGGTGCGCAAGGGCGAAATTCTCGGCCTCGGCGGCCTTGTCGGAGCTGGGCGCACGGAGAGCGCCGAAGCGATATTCGGGCTACGCCATCGCAACGGGGGGCGCATCCTCGTCGGCGGCAAGGAGATTCCTCCCAATAGCCCCATCGCGGCAATTCGCGCTGGCCTCGGCATGGTCGCCGAGGACCGGCGCGCCCAGAATATCGTGCCTGATATGACGGTCGGCGAGAACCTTTTCCTCGCCCAGATGGGCAAGCACAGGGGTTTTGGCCGCGGCCACTCAGCGCGTCGAAAACAAGCCCGCGAGCTTATTTTCCGTCTCGGCCTTCCCACCGACCGGATGGAAGCAAACCTCCTGCACTTCTCCGGCGGCATGCAACAGAAGGTCATCATCGCGCGCTGGCTGCTGATCGAGCCCGAAGTGCTCATTCTGGATGAACCAACGAAGGGCGTCGATATCGGGACACGCCAGGCGATCTACGAGCTGCTGCGCGAAGTCGCCGAAAAGGGGATTGCCGTGGTGGTGATCTCCTCGGACTTTGGGGAGCTCCTGGGAGTTTGCGAGCGGGTCGTCGTGGTGAGTGACGGCTATACCATCGCCGACCTGCCGGCTTCGCTCCTGAGCGAAGAGAGCCTGACATTGCTCGCTGCGCCGCGAAGTTCAGCAGAGCGCAATGCCGCATTCCTGCGGGATCTTGTCGCCAGCTACGGCGGCACGGCATTCTGGGGACTGATCGACGACGACCGGTTCGTCTGCCTCGCCATCGCCAACAGTGCACGTAGTACACCAATGGGACTCGCGGCCGGCCATGTCTACCTGGCGCACCAGACGGCGATCCCCCTCGCTCTTGAAGGGCGCCAGCCAGGCATCGTGACTGAGAACGACGGCCGGTCTACTGTGCTTGCGCCACTCTCCAACCGCAGGGGCCACGATCTCGGCTGGATCGGCCTCACCCTACCGCCGGGATCCAAGCTGCCGAAAACTGAGACGCTGTCGGCCCGCATGGCCGGGTTGTTCGATACACCTCCAAACGAAGAGATCGACGCATGAATGCGCCCTCCCGATCCTTTGCCATGCCTAGATTCACCAGCACCCTTGAGTTCCGAATGCTCGGCCTTGCCGTGGTGCTTGCGGTGATCCTGTCGTTCATCTCGCCCTACTTCTTCACCGAACGTAACGTGTTCAACATCCTCGACCAGTCGGTGGTGCTGGGCATTGTTGCCGTCGGCATGACCCTGGTGATTCTGACCGGAGGCATCGACCTTTCCGTCGGTTCGGTTGCCGGCCTGACCGGCATTGTTCTCGCCCTGCTTCTGAAGGAATTTCCCATTCCCTTAGCGATAGCGCTCGCCGTCGGCTGCGGCGCACTGATCGGGCTTTTCTCCGGCGTTCTCATCGCGGTGTTCGGCTTGGCGCCCTTCGTGGTGACGCTCGGCGTCATGGCGATGGGGCGCAGTCTTGCCTACATCGTGTCGGGGCAGCGCTCGATTTCGGGACTGCCGATGGGGCTGCAGAACATCGTCTACACGACCCTGCTCGGCATCCCCACCAACGTCGTCTTCCTCATCGCGCTCTACGTCGCCACCTGGGCGTGGCTGACATATTCGAAGGGCGGGCGCACGATCTACGCTGTCGGCTCGAATCTCGAAGCCGCCCGGGCCGCCGGCCTCAACACCCTCTTCTACTCGATCTTCCCCTATGTGGCCTGCGGGGCCCTTTCGGCGACAGCGATGACCTTTTCGCTGGCACAGATCATGTCGGCCGACCCGATCGGCGGAAACCAGCTTGAACTCGACGCCATAGCGGCCGTGGTCATCGGTGGCGCGAGCCTCTACGGTGGACGAGGCACCATATTCGGCACGCTGATGGGGGTTCTGATCATGGTGATGATTCGCAATGGACTGAACTTGCTCGGCGTCTCGCCGTTCTGGCAGGGGACTGCTATCGGCGCCATCATCATCCTCGCCCTGCTGGCCGAGCGCCTCATCACCTGGAAATCGCGCCGCGTCTGAGATCGGGAGCACGCCGATGACACATTCCGATCCCTCCCGCACGGTCCGGCTTTACGGTACCGAGGAGCCCCCGGCAGAGGAGCGCGTGCTGAATGCCGGTCCGCTCAGCGTACTTTTTGACGGCGCCAACCTACGCGACGTCCGTATGCATGGCGAAGAGGCGATCCGCGCAATCTCCTTCGTCGTGCGCGACAAGGACTGGGCGACGCTGATTCCGAAAATTGCGGATCTGATCGTCCAGCAAGATGGCGATCGATTTTGGATCAGCTACCGCGCAGGAGTAGCCGGCAATGGCGAGACCTTTGGCTACGAAGTCGTCATCGAAGGGTCCGCAGCCGGCGTGCTGACCTATTCGGCTCGCGGGAAGACGCCGACCGGGCTTCTGACGAATCGAACCGGGTTTGTCGTCCTGCATCCTATTGAGGGCGTGAGCGGCGCGCCGGCCACGATCACGCATACAAGCGGCGAAAGGGTCGAGACACGCTTTCCCGTAGAGATCGATCCTGTACAGCCGATGATGGATCTTCGTGAAATAGCGCACCGTACTCCCGGCGGGCTGGAGGTCACCTGCCTGATGGAGGGCGACGCCTTCGAGATGGAAGACCAGCGGAACTGGACCGACGCCTCCTACAAAACCTATGTTCGTCCCCTCGCCTTGCCCTGGCCATACAGGATCGAGCCAGGCGAGGTCGTCCAACAGAAGATCACCCTGACCGTCAAGGGCTTTCCGAGGGCTCCGTCGCGTTGGGCTGGGGGCGCAGCCGTCCTGACGCTTGGCGAGGCGGAGGGCACGATGCCCCCTCTCGGCATTGGGCTCCAGCCCGAGGATGCTTCGGCTGCATTGCGGCATGTCGAGACGCTGCACCAGCTCGGCGTCGCCCATATTATCTGCCATCACGAGCCACGGCGCGGCCATGATGCCGAATCGCTGGCGAGGCATGTGGAGGTC
>NZ_RZQA01000803.1:0-2983 GCF_004022915.1 Mesorhizobium sp. M7A.F.Ca.US.006.04.2.1 | reverse complement strand
CAGTCGATACCGACCTCGACCGCCGGTCCCTCGCCGGGGCTCATCGCGGTAATGGTTCCCGGCAGGATGTTGAGCGCGCTGAGACCCCTCGGCTTTTCGGTGGCGATCATCACATCGCGTGCGCGGATACGGATGCGCACCGGCGTACCTGTCTTCATCGCCAGCTGTGGCACCCGGAGCTCGCCCGCAGCCGAGCCGAGCACGGTCATGCCGAAACTCTCGTCGTGATGCAGCACCTTGGTGTCCAGCACGGCGCCGCCCTCGCCGCGCTCCTCCGCCGGCAACAGGTCGAGCCTTTGCATCACCGCCTCGGTCGGCCCGCTGGCAACGACATTGCCCTGCGCCAGCATCACCACGTCGCTGGCCAGCCGCGCCACTTCGGCGACCGAATGACTGACATAGACGATCGGGATTTTGATCTCGTCGCGCAGCCTTTCGACATAGGGCAGGATTTCGGCCTTGCGCGCCTCGTCGAGCGAGGCCAGCGGTTCGTCCATGAGCAGCAGTCTGGGGCTGGCAAGCAATGCCCGGCCGATCGCCACACGCTGTTTCTCGCCACCTGAGAGCTTTGCCGGCCGCCTGTTCATGAGCGGCCCGATGCCGAGCAGGTCGACGACGGCATCGATATCGGCGTAGCGCTCCGCCGGCGGCGTGAACCAGCGGCCGTAGCGAAGATTGCCGGCAACGCTCAAATGCGGAAACAGCCTTGCGTCCTGGAACACCATGCCGATGCGGCGCTTGTGCTTCGGCACGAAAATGCCGGCACCGGTATCGACCAGCACACGGCCGTCAACCTCGATGCGTCCCTTGTCGGGCCGGATCAGCCCGGCAATCATGCCGATCAGCGTCGTCTTGCCCGACCCAGACGCTCCGAACAGCGCCGTCAGCCGCCCGGCGCTTTCGAAGCGGGCGCCGATGGCGAAACCGCCCAGCCGATGGCTGATGTCGACGAGAACGCTCATTCGATGTCCAGCCGCCGGCCGACACGCCGCGCCAGCACCTCCGAAGCCACAAGTGCTGCCATGGAGATGACAATGGAAATCAGCGTCAGGCGGAGCGCCCCTTCATCGCCACCCGGCACCTGCGTGAAGGTGTAGATCGCCGACGGCAATGTCTGCGTCTCATTGGGAATGTTGGAAACGAAGGTGATGGTGGCGCCGAACTCGCCCATCGCCTTGGCGAAGGCCAGGATGGCGCCGGCGATCAGCCCGGGCAGGATCAACGGCAGCGTGATGGTGGCAAACACCCAGAGCGGATTGGCGCCGAGCGTTCCCGCCGCCGCTTCCATCCTACGGTCCACCGCCTCGATCGACAGCCGGATCGCCCGCACCATCAGGGGAAAGCCCATGACGCCGCAAGCCAGCGCCGCACCTGTCCAGCGGAAGGAGAAGACGATGCCGAAATGCTCGGCCAGGAAGGCACCGGCCGGACCGCGCCGGCCGAAGGTGAGCAGCAGCAGATAGCCGGTCACCACCGGCGGCAGGATCAGCGGCAGATGCACCAGCCCGTTGAGAACCGTCTTGCCCCAGAACTGTCCCCGGGCAAGCAGAAGCGCGATCAAGATGCCCGGCGGCAGGCTGGCGAGCATCGCCACCGTTGCCACCTTGATGGACAGCCGGACCGCATTCCATTCGTCGGGAGTGAGGTCCAGCAGCCAGTTCATAGTGCCCCTTGGAACTCAGTTGCTCGGCGCGAGCACGGTAAATCCCTGATCCTTGAACAGCGCGGCCGCCTTGGCCGACTGCAGGCATTTCAGGAAAGCCGGCGTATCCTTGTCCTTCGAATCGGCGGTCTGGGCAACCGGATAGATGATCGGCGGATGCGAATCCTCCGGGAAGGTGCCGATCACCTTGACCCCCTTTTCGGCATGCGCGTCGGTGGCATAGACAATGCCAAGGGCGGCTTCGCCCGTCGAAACCAGTTTCAGCGCCGCGCGCACGTTTTCGGCCTGCGCCACCTTGCCCTCGACCGAGGACCAGACGCCGAGCGATTCAAGCGCGGCCTTGCCGTATTTGCCGGCCGGCACCGCCTTGAAATCGCCCATGGCGAGCTTGCCGTCGCCGATCAGCTTGGCGAGGTCGAAACCCTTCTCGATCCTGGTGTCGACCGCCGAGTCCTTCGGCGCCACCAGCACGATCTGATTGCCGAGCAGCTTCACTTCGGTGTCCGGCTTGGTCAGCTTCTTGTCGGAGAGATATTTCATCCAGTCGAGATCGGCCGAGATGAAGACGTCGGCAGGCGCCCCGCCCTCGATCTGCTTGGCCAGCGCCGAGCTCGCGGCATAGGAGACAGTCGCCGCCTCGCCGACATCGGCCTCGCAGGCCTTGTTCACCGCGTCGAGCGCGTCCTTGAGGCTGGCTGCGGCAAACACCACCACCTTGTCTTCCGCATGCGCTGCCGGCACGACTGCCATCAGCGCCGCAGCCAAACCGCCAATGGCGATCGCCCTCGATCCAAAACCTTTGCGCGTCATGGAAAACTCTCCCTGGTTTGAAATCCGGCCGGCTCGAAGCCTGCTGACCGATATATCCGTATGAATATAACAAGGGAAGGCCCGGCGCCTCATGAAAGCGTCTGTACGACACCAATTGTTCTGGTAAGACCGGGAAAAGAAACCTTGGAAAGGAAACTCCGGTGAAGATCAGCGCCCGCAACGTCCTCAAGGGAACGATCGCCGAGATCGTCAAGGGAGCCACCACCTCGCATGTCAGGATCGACATTGGCGGCGGCGCCATCGTCACCGCCTCGATCACCAACGAGGCCGTCGCCGATCTCAAGCTCGAAAAGGGCAAGCAGGCCTATGCCGTGGTCAAAGCCTCGGACGTGATGGTCGGCATGGACTGAAATTTGCGGCCTTAGACCGCGATCGGCGCCTTGATTGACGCGTCGGCGACGTAGTTTTCCAGCCGGAAATCCTCGAAGCGGAAGGCGAAGAGGTCCTTCACCTCCGGATTGATCCACATCGTCGGCAGCGTCCTCGGCG
>NZ_RZQA01000802.1:0-2986 GCF_004022915.1 Mesorhizobium sp. M7A.F.Ca.US.006.04.2.1 | reverse complement strand
CAACGCCTGATGGTTGCCCACGTGCCTCCGGGTGACGAGGCAAGCATTGCCTCCAGAACCGGCGGGTGAACTGGCGATATGCTTTCCTCAAGAGCGGACATGGCGGTTTCCAGGCACAAATGAATTGTCGGGCAATCAGGGTTGATCCGGCGTCAGGCAACGGACCGATGTCTTGCAACCTGGTTGCCGGTCGCGCCTTGGCCAGATCCGTTCACCGACAACAGACATTCCAGGCTGGACAGCACCATGAGCAATTTCTCTCATCTCGATCCCGTTGCGCTCAACGACTGGCATGTCGTCGCCTGTGTCGAGGAGGCGATTTCATCAGACCATCCTGGGTCAGGACAAGCCGATCCTGGAGAATCAGGTTCCGAAGAGGCTGCCGCTGGATCCCCGTTCCGAGGTGCCGATCCGCGCCGACGCCGCGTCGGCCGCCTACCGCCGCTGGCTGCGCGAAAGGGGCCTGCGTTATGGCGTCGTGGCCGGCAACGGTATCGGCGCACACTAGAGCCGGATGATTTCAGGTCGAATCGACCTGAAATCGGAATCCGCTTCTAGATCAAAGAGATAGAGCATGATGTCTGGACAAACGGTTTCCGTTTGTCCGTGAAAACCGCTTCACACTTTTCGGCACTATGCTCTAGTCATGGGCGCATTTTCGGACATGATTAATTGTGGATATGCGCGAAAGAAATCGCAGCCATTGTTAGCCGACCTTCGCCGTGGAAGTTTCGGACCTAAGCCGGAAGACCGGCTGCCAACAACGCCATGGGGACGTTGTCCAGGCGATCGCCGCCTCCAAGTAGGCAACCGGAAAAGACAAGAACATCCGGATGACGACAGGGCGGCATTGGACAGTTCTCGGACTGGAATGAGAGGATCAAGCGATGACGAATACCATTACGCGACGCACGGCAATCCTGGGCACGGCGGGCGCCCTGCTTCTGTCGGGGCTTGTACGCTCATTCGCGGATGTCCCAAAGACGCTGAAACTGGCTGTTATCCTGCAGGACCTGCCTGACGTCGGCTGGGACCGGACGCTGCTCGACGCGCTTGAGCAACTGAAACAGGAAAGGCCCGAGGGGCTGGAGATTGCATGGGAACATACCGATCCGCTGTACGGAGACGATGCTGAGAACGCCATGCGTTTCTACGCAGAGAGTGGTGAATACGACATCATCTGGGGCCATGGCACCTATTCGGACCAGGTCCAGAAGCTGAGCGTCGAGTTCCCCGACCTGATGTTTGTTGTCACCGGCTCCGGCAATCACCCAGCCGGGCCAAATCAATACTGGATCTACAAGCGGCTGCATGAGCCTTCCTACCTGCTTGGGATGCTGGCTGGCCATACCACCAAGACAGGCATGGTTGGCATCGTCGGCACCTTTCCAGCCAATGACGTCAACGACCAGATCAATGCGTTCTTCGAGGGTGCAAAGTCGATCAGGCCGGACATCCAGCATCGGCTTTCGTTCATCGGCTCGTGGTCCGACAATGCGCTGGCGGCTGAGCATGCCAATGTGCAGATCGCGGCCGGCGCCGACGTCGTTTTCATGCTGACCGACAATTTCAAGCCCTGCCAGGAGCACAAGATCATGTGCTTCGCCAACATCAACGACCAGAGCAAGGTCGCGCCCGACGCCATTGCGTCCAGCGCCACCATCAGCTGGAAGCCCGATCTCAACTGGATCATCGGCGAATGGCTGAAACACAAGGCCGGTGCGCAATTCAATGGCAACGCCGAACCGAAATGGTTTTCGATGGCCGAAGGCGGCACCGACATCGCACCCTATCATGATTTCGACGGCAAGATCCCGCAGGCGGTGAAGGGCGAAATATCTGCCAAGCGGCAGGAGATTCTTTCCGGCAAGTTTGTCGTTCCGCTCAACACCGCCGAGGTGAAGTAAGACACATCAACCAGGCAGCCCGGTGCGACCCAATGGAAGACCTGCTGAACGTTCAGAACCTTACCAAGCGATTTGGCAGCGTCATTGCCAATGACGGGGTCAATCTCGATATCCGCAAAGGTGAGATCCACTGCCTTTTCGGTGAAAACGGGGCAGGCAAGTCGACGCTGTCGTCCTGCCTCTACGGCTACTACAAAGCCGATAGCGGCGAGATACGCTTCAAGGGCGAGGTGGTGGAATTGAGCTCTCCCGCCGATGCCTTGCGGTTAGGCATCGGCATGGTTCACCAGCATTTCGTGCTGGTGTCGAACTTCACCGTGCTCGAAAACATCATCGTCGGCAGTGCCGATGTCGGGTTGCTGCTGAGGAAGGCCGATGCCCGCCGCAGGGTTCTCGGCCTCTGCAGGGACTGCGGCATCGACATCGACCTCGATCGCGAAATCTGGCAATTGTCGGTCGGTGAACAGCAATGGGTGGAAATCCTCAAAGCACTCTATTTCGGTGCCGAGCTGCTGATCCTGGACGAACCGACGGCGGTCCTGACGCCGCAGCAATCCGACCAGCTCTTCGTCATCCTTGATGGGATGCGCAAGCGTGGATTGTCGATTGTCCTGATCAGTCACAAGCTGCGCGAGGTGATGCAATCCGACAGGGTCACCATCCTGCGCAAAGGCAAGGTCGTCGCTACGGTGGACACCGCCAATACGACAGCCGAGGCGATTACCGCCCTCATGGTCGGGCACAAGGTGACGAAAAACGTCAGGGACAATTCCGTCACGCCGACGGGAGAAATCCTCTCGGTCGAAAAGGTGTCGGCGGTTGGCGAATGGGGCGAGGATGTCCTCAAGGACGTGACGTTTACCGTCGCCGCCAACGAGGTTCTCGGGCTGGCTGGCGTTGCCGGCAACGGCCAGAAGGAACTGTTCGAGGTACTGATGGGAGTCCGCGCGCTTCAATCGGGCGGTTTCTCGCTGGAAGGAAGCCCGGTCACCGCGCCGACGTCTCGCCAGATTCTCGACAGCGGCGTGGGTTTCATTCCGGACGATCGTTTCCTCGAAGGGTTGATCCCGGAGTTCGGA
>NZ_RZQA01000801.1:0-2986 GCF_004022915.1 Mesorhizobium sp. M7A.F.Ca.US.006.04.2.1 | reverse complement strand
TCCTTCCATAGAGGCTCATCGAAACGTCTCCGCTGTGTCCATGCTGCTGGCTGCGAGGCTACGCATGTTTTCTTGCGCGAGGCTGGCGCGGCGCTGCATCAGAAGACGAGCCGGTAGCCGAGGAAACGCTTGGAATCGATCGGGTCGGTGCCCAGCTTCTCGCGCAGCTTCTTGCGCAGTTTGCTGATGTGGCTCTCCACCACGTTCTCCTCGACCTCTTCGTCGAAGATGCCGTAGATGGCGTTGAAGACCTGGGTCTTGGTGACCCGGCGCCCGCGATTGCTCGCCAGATATTCGAGGATGCGGCGCTCGCGGCGCGGCAGGGGGAGGGGCTGACCGTCGATCTCGGGGTCGCGGCCGTCCATGAAGATGCGCATGGCGCCGATCTCGGTGTAGGCGACGTCTTCCTGGGCGCGGCGGCGGATCGCGGTGATGCGGGCCAGGATCTCACGGATATGGACGGGCTTGCGAATGACGTCATCGACGCCGCTCTCGAACAACCGCAGCGTGTTCTCCAGCGAATGCTGTTCGCTCAGCGCAATCACCGGGGCGCCGGTGCGGTCGCGGATCTGGCGCGGAGAGATGGAACCTTCGCGGCAATCGCCGATGAGGAAGGCCCTGACCGAGCGCAGATCGGTGTCGGCGGCCGAATTCACCCACTCACCGAATTCGCCGGATGCAAAGCCTGCACAGGCGATGCCCTCACGATCGAAAAGTGAATTGTATCCCTCTGTTACGAGCTCGCGCTCGTCAACGATCACAATCATCGGCCCCGCCTTCCGAATCAAATCATTTGCCCCGTGAAGAGAGGCCTATCCGCTGGCGAGAATCCTGAACAACCGTCATTTCTTATAGCTAGTTTCTTGGGAGTCTGGAATCGTATCGGTTGCATTAGCGTGCAGCCAGATACGCATTCGGCGCCAAGTCTTGGCCAGGCCAGAACAACAATTCGGGGTTGTGTGGCAGGTCTATTAGTAATGGGAAATGCGCTTATGGGTTGCAGAATCCGCGGGCGTTCGCGGTCCATTTTCCAAAGCCGGTGGCGACCATGTTGGCAATGACACGGCAGACATAGATCTTCTGCGCCGGGTCATTGTCGGGGCCGGCATGATAGCGGGCCACGGCCATCGACCAGGTCTCGTGACGGGCATGAAGGCTGGCCAGGAAGCGCGCCGCATAGTCGACGTTCTGACGTGGGTCGAGCATGTCCTCGACGCTGCGAAAATGCGATGCGTGGTAGTGGTGGTTGATCTGCATGCAGCCCAGATCGATCAGGGTCTTGCCCTCGCGCCGGGCATTGGCGAAGGCGGCAAGGGCCTCGGTCCGGCTCCTGGGAAAGACTGCTTTTCCCTCTATATTCAAAGCGTTGGGTTGAAGGCTGCCCTTGTTGCCGGTCTCCGTCAGGCCAACGGCATAAAGGATGCCGGCGGGAACGCCATAGCGGTCGGCGGCGCGCAGGATTTCCGGCTCGCAAGGGTTGGTCGTGGCTGCGGCAGCTGTTACCGCGCTAGATAAAGATATCGCCGCCAGCGCGCTCGCGAGAAGGCGAAGTGCCGCGGCCGTAGTCCTGCGCGTCATCGTTGCGGTTCCCTGAGGATTGCTGACCCGGTTGCTGGCCGCCGGCTCCACCATTGCCGCCGCCCGAATTCCCCGGTTGAAAGGATGCTGGATCGCGGCCTGTTGCGGCCGCCAAGGGAGCGGTTGCATCCGTCCGGGTTGTAGCGGGAACTGCTACCGAAGGTTGCATTATCGTGACCTTGTCAACCTCGAAGCCGAGCCCTCGCAGCGACTTGACGATGGCCTCGCTGTCGGCCGACAGCCGACGATAGGCATCGTGTGTTTCAGGCTTCAGCTCAATCGAAAGTTGTTCCCCGGAGAGGCGAAGATTGGCCGTCACCATGCCGAGTTCGGCAGGGTGAAGTTCGATCTTCAACACATGTGTCGGAACGGCAACAGAGCTGGCCAGATGGGTGGTCGTGGGTGAGGCTGAAAGCGCCTTTTGCGGCCCGGCGTCGGCGGCTATGGCGTTGATCACATTGAGGGCCGCCTGGCTGATGGGACCCTGCGGCGGCGCGGGGAAGCTCCGTTCCGACACCACGTCGATGCGCGCGGCGGACAGGGACTGTTTTCCGGCTTCGGGACGCATCGAGGACCGCACATCCTCGATGCTCCTCATCGCATTCGTGGTGGGCTTCGACGGCACGCCGGGCACATCGGCAGCCGGCGCGTCCGACAGCTTCTGGGCCGCCGCTGTGACGTCGCGTTTTGGCGCGCTGGAGGCAGCGCTCGGCGACTGACCGTCAAGCGCCGTCAAAGGTCCGTCGACGGTCGACGCCTGCTCCGGCTTCGACACGGTTTCGAGTGCTTCGCGTCCGCCCGACGATTTTGAGCGGTAGGTCTTTGGCAGTGCAGCCTGTCCGCCGAGCGCCGGGTCCGACGGATTCTCGCCGGTGGCCGCATTGCCCCCCGCTGCCTTGGCCGCTGTCGAGAAATGCCGCAGGTCATGAAACGCGATCAGCAGCGGCAGGTCGTCCTGAAGCGGCGCGGTATCCGACGCCGTCTGTTCGGCGTCGGCCTTGTGCGCCTTTGCTTCCAATTCGTCCTTGCCGGTTTTCACGCTTGCGCCTTTGGCCGAGGTGGTCCTTCCGGGCTCGGCCGATGCCGGTTCGGCCTTGGCGCCATGCCCGGCGAGGCCGGCAGCGAGCTTGCTCCAGCGCCGGTCGCGCGATCCCGCCTCTGTCGACGCCTGCCGTTCCGGGCGGGCATCGTCGCGCAGCATTTTGCCGAAGCCGGCGTCATCGTTTCTGCCGTTCGCGGCCGGCTGCTCCGACGTCGCGCGCGTGGAGGCAAATCCTGGCAAGGCCGAGCCGAGGCTGGTGGTCATTTAGGGGCGGCTCCAAGCATCTGGTCGATCAGGTCGAGCTGTCGACGTGTTCTGGTCATGGCGGCGTCGGTCGGATCGGCGGGTTTTGGGCCGGCGGGGGGG
>NZ_RZQA01000800.1:0-2986 GCF_004022915.1 Mesorhizobium sp. M7A.F.Ca.US.006.04.2.1 | reverse complement strand
ACAGGACACACTCTGCCGCCTTCAGCGAGTTTGACAATCTCTTTTCCTCAGTCCAATTCTTGTCCGGGCCGGGGGTTGCGCCGGCCTCCCAGCGCGCTGCCCCGTTGCGGTGCTGAAGATGGCCAACAAGTGAGAAAACCCTGTGACCGTTGCAGGAGAGGCAAGGAGCGAAATGCACGGCATCGTGGAACAGTATGACGGCGTCCGGCCGTCCAGCTTCGATACGGTCAAGCACCCACTGAGTCTCTCCCTTGGAAAAGTTCTGGTCCGTCATTGGGGAAACAGGTGCGGTCTTCCGTCCAAGGAACGATCCGGCCAGATGCCCGGACCGAAGCAACTCCGTGGATAGAAATGTTCTCTGGCCCAATCTGATACTTCGACGAACCTGCCACGAAGAAAACTGCTCTATTTCATATACGCTCCTACAGACTGGACTCCTTCGGCCGCGCGCTATGTTGGATACATACCCGTGTACCTCGTGGCCGGACTTCAGGAGATATCGCCCGAACGCCTGGATATAGGCGCCGTCTCCGCCGAAGAACGCGTCGTACGGATAGCTATGGACGATTGCTATACTGGCCATTTGCCCTCCAAATAGCTTCTCTCTCGGGCCTTCGCCGGTCGAAGTCGCGGGCTGCGTCAAGCGCCGGCCCGCGCCTCGCCTCGAAAGCCCAGCAGCACATCCTGAAACAGCTTGAGCTGCCCCAAGACGAACAGCAAGACGAATGCATAGATACTGATCAGAACCAGCCCGCCAGCCGCGAGCCGCAGAAGCGAAGGAACCTCCGGGCCGAGATAGCGCTGCACTGCCAGCGCACCCACCGAGGCCACGATGCCGGCCATCCATGGCCTCATGATCGTCCGCAACAGATCCCCGACTGAAACCGGCGTTCCGTGCAGGCTCCACACCAGGTGTGGATAGAGCCAGAGCACCAGCGCCGTCGAGTAGCTCAGTGCAACGCCCTCGGGGCCGAAGGAGATTCCTGCGCAGTAGGAAGTGATGACGAGAGGGGCGATGGCGAAAGCCAGATACAGGCTGCGCTTCTGCTTGCCGGTCGAGATGAGCAGCCAATATGTAGGGTTGATGATCCCGAACACCAAGATGGTAGGCGTGAGCAGCCGGAAGATGGTCGCCGCCCCCGTCCATTGCGAGCCCAGCACCACGGTGATGATCTCATGTGCGAACAGGAACGAGAACATTGTGATGGGAACCGTCACCGCGATGACGATCGAATATCCCTTGAGGTAGAAGTTCCGCAACCGCGCGGGATCATGCTGCATTCGTGACAACGCCGAGAACAGTACCGCACCGACGGCGCTGTTGATGGTCGCCGTAGGGATGCCAATCAGCTGGAAGGCCCGGGTATACAATCCGAGCGACGCAGCGCCCCAGAGCCGCCCGAGAAGGACTTTCTCCACATTGTAGCCAATATAGACAACGAGGTTGTTCAGCGTGACGATTCCACCGAAATGCAAGAGCGAGCGAATATTGGCGCCGCGTCGAGGCCATCCAGGAATCCACCCGGTGGCGATCCAGCAGCCCAGGCTGTTGATTGCCGGCGAGATAAGTGTCGGGGCGATCAGTGCCCAGTAGCCGTAGCCACGCAACGCGAGCAGCACACCGGACAGGATGCCCACGCACAGGGCACCCGTTTCGATCGCGCTGAGTGTGACATAACGCAAGTCGCGCTCGATCAGAGCGGCATGTTGCACGCCGGCCGCGTTAAGCAGGAAAGCTGGAGCGACCGCGATGGCGATCCTGAGTAGACGCGGCTCATGGTAGAAGGCTGATATCGTGTAGGCACTCGCGGCGCAGAGCAGCGCGAGAAAGACCCCTACCAGTATGTTGATCCAGAACAGTGCCGAAACCTGGTCAAACGAAATCTCATGCTTTTGGATGGTAGCGGAGGAAAGCCCGGCGGTGGTGAAGACGTCGAAAATGCCTGTGAGTGCCACCACCATCGCGACCAGGCCGAAATCGTCAGGGCTGAGCAGGCGTGCCAGGATGGCAATATAGCCCACCCTGAGAATCAGGTTCACCCCCTGGCTCACCATCCTGGCGACGCCACTTTGAATGGCTTCCCTTTTAAGGTTGCGGGGTTCGCCTTTGGCACTGAGGGCCTTGTGGGTCATGTATCACTGGCTGCATACGCGCTTGTTTCCGTTTGAGCTGCCGTAGCATGCCCCATGTGAGCGATTGCCTCGCCAGGCACCCGTTCCAGCCAAATTTCTCGCCACCAGGGATAGACGG
This sequence comes from Mesorhizobium sp. M7A.F.Ca.US.006.04.2.1, assembly GCF_004022915.1. Taxonomy (NCBI): domain Bacteria; kingdom Pseudomonadati; phylum Pseudomonadota; class Alphaproteobacteria; order Hyphomicrobiales; family Phyllobacteriaceae; genus Mesorhizobium; species Mesorhizobium sp. M7A.F.Ca.US.006.04.2.1. Next base: position 735 of record NZ_RZQA01000800.1, on the reverse strand, counting down.
CTCTTGGGCACTGCATCCGGCAATCGCTATATCTCGAATTGCACCAGACTTTTTCCAGGATGACCGCCGGTCCCCTGAGCCGGTTGAGAAGTCCGGTCTTTTCATTGACAAACGCTGTTACTCGCGACCGGACCCTGAAAGTATGGTCGCAATAGGGGACCATCTCGGCGTCGAAATACAGGCCACGGTTCTTATTATCCGTGTCTAGGGTCTTGAGGATTTCTTCATAGGACTTAACCCTGATCAGCTCCCCCGGTTGGAGATCAAGCTTGATGGTTGGAACCGGCTGGCCGGCAGGTATCGATCCCCGATATCGTGGGAATGAAACGCCACCGTAAATGTGCTGCACCTTGTCATACAGCCAGCTGACAATCACGGAGAGCCTCCCGAGATGCAGACGGCCCATGTAGTGATAGATACTGAATACTGCTGCATAGATGAATCCGACCAGGAGACGCTTTTTGCTGGCATTTCCCGATGCATAGTCTTCCACATACTGCCGGGCATCCCACCAAGAAAGTGGGGTGGTCGCATCCAGAAGTTCTGTGGCTTGGCATGAGTATCTCGGACCACCTGAAAGTGGCTGGCTCTTGGCGCGCGTACCAGCCAGCACGTCGCTTTCCGTGCAACCTTTTCCATTCGCCGCGTTGGTTCGCGGCGCGATTGCCTCGTCCGAGGACGCCACAGGCCTGAGCCATGCCTCTTTCCAGAAGACCAGGCACGCTGCCTGACAAC
>NZ_RZQA01000007.1:0-26814 GCF_004022915.1 Mesorhizobium sp. M7A.F.Ca.US.006.04.2.1 | reverse complement strand
ATGCCGAACAGATCGGCAAGCACATGATCGAACCACAGCCGGGTCGGTGTGCCCCGAAACAGATAATAGTGCTCGGCAAAACGACGCCAGATCGTCCGGCCGTCTGTCTCGACAGGCGCGCCGTCCAGCGTCGCCACGCCGAGATCCTCAAGGCGGACGCCTTGGCTGAACAGCATGCGGAAGATGTAGTGGTCCGGGACGATGAGCAGTTGCGCCGGATCCGGGAACGGCTCGTTCAGCGCATACCAACGCGGATCGGTGTGGCCATGCGGGCTGACCAGGGGCAGGTCCTTGATCCCGGCATAGAGATCGCGGGCAACCGAGCGCGAATGCGCCTCGGCGGGAAACAGCAAATCCGCATCGGTCAGTGGCACGGCAATCCTCCCAGGGCCGCTATCGGTAGGGGCGGCAAGAAATAATGTCAACATACAAAAATTAGATTGTTGTATGATGACTTTTCGGCCCATTGTGTGGCGGGAAATCGAATGTTACGCCGCTTTGCCGATCCCTGCCGAGGCCACTCATGTCATCCGACCAGACCAGTCGCACCACGACCACCGAACGCCTTTCCACGAAGACGGTGCGCGCACTGCCGGCTTCGATCGCGACGCCTTCGTACGACCGCAGCCGCATCGTCCCGGGCATCGTGCATCTTGGCGTCGGCGCCTTCCATCGCGCCCACCAGGCCGCCTATGTCGACGATTGCCTGGCGGCCGGCGAGACGGATTGGAGCATAACAGGCGTTTCGCTGCGCAGCGCCGACACGCGCGACGCACTCACGCCGCAGGATGGGCTCTACACGCTGGCGATCAGAAGCAGTGGAACCGAAAAACTTCAGGTCATCGGCTCGATTACCGCGATGCTGGTGGCGCCGGAGGATCCGAGCGCGGTGCTGGCCGCGCTGACCGATCCGCGCACCCGCATCGTCACGCTTACGATCACCGAAAAGGCCTATCTGAGGGCGGCTGGCGGCGGATTGGACGCTGCTCATCCCGATATCGCCCATGATCTGGCCAATCCGCAGATGCCGAAGACAGCGCATGGTTTCCTGACCGAGGCGCTTGCCCGGCGACGCGCCGCCGGCACGCCGCCCTTTACCGTGCTCTGTTGCGACAATCTGCCGGCCAACGGCGCCACGCTGCATCGGCTGCTGACCGAATTCGCCGAATTGCGCGATGCCAAGCATGGCGTGAAGAGCGACGTTAGAATCGCCGATCACATCGCCCATCAGGTCGCCTTTCCTTCAAGCATGGTCGACCGCATCGTGCCGGCAACCACCGATGCCGATCGGGCGCGGATCGCTGAAGAACTCGGTGCCGAGGACGCTTGGCCTGTCATGACCGAGCCGTTCTGCCAATGGGTGGTCGAAGACAATTTCCCAGCGGGCCGCCCGGACTGGGAACAGTTCGGCGTCACCATGGTTCGCGACGTCGGCCCGTTCGAGGACATGAAGCTCAGGCTGCTCAACGGCTCGCATTCGGCCATCGCCTATCTTGGCCTGCTCAGCGGTCATGCCACCGTCGACCGCGCCTTCGCCGACCCGGCGATCCGGCAATTCGTCGATGCATTGTGGGCCGAAGCCATCCCGACCCTGCCCGAGGATGCCGGGCTCGACACGAGCGCTTATACCGCGGAGCTCGCTGAGCGTTTTGCCAACACTGCACTTGCCCACCGTACGGCGCAGATCGCCAATGACGGCAGCCAGAAATTGCCGCAGCGCATCGTCGCTTCCGCCATCGAATGTCTAGAAGCCGGTACCGAGCTGGTCCATCTCACGTTGGTGGTGGCTGCCTGGATCGCTGCTTGCGCCGCACGAGGAAAAACCTTGCCGGAGGGCCATTTCACGGATCCGCTCGACGCGGCGTTGACGGCACTTTTGGGCGAGCAACTGCCGGCGAACGAAACCGTGACCGCGGTGTTCGACCTCGCCGGCTTCGCCAGGGACCATGCCGAGCGCCAGACCTTGATCGAGCTCGTGGCCGTGCATCTCGTCCACCTGCGACGAGACGGCCCGACATTGGCTTTCGCAGCCTTGGGCATTTAAACAAAAAAGCGAGGCAAGGCCCCGCTTTTTACTCTTTCATCGAACCGAATTTCAAGCCGGCAGGATGGCGCCTTCCAGCGTGGTGAGCTGGCTAAGGAACTGTTCCGCCTTGCTGCGAGCCTCGTCGTCCTTGGCATCAGTGGCGTCTTCTTTGGCTTCCTGGATGCGGCGCGCGAGATCGGCGCGGTCGACATCCTTCACCGCGACAGCCGATTCCGCCAGCAGCGTGCAGCCGGCCGGAACGATGTCGGCGAAGCCGCCGAACACCACATAGCGTTCTTCGCCGCCCGCTGCGGTCTTTACGGTGACGACACCCGGCTTGATCGTCGTCATGACCGGCGCGTGATGCGCCATCACGGTCATCTCGCCTTCGGCTCCCGGAATGACGACGGATTCAACCTGCTCGGAAACAAGCAGGCGCTCCGGCGAGACCAGTTCGAACTTGAAAGCTTCAGCCATGATCAATTTAGCGAATAGCGAATAGCGAGCAGCGAGTAGTCAGAAGAAGAATTCGCCGGCCCATATTCCCTATTCGCTACTCCCTATTCGCTATTCGCTTGATTACGCCGCTTCAGCCGCGAGGCGCTGTGCTTTCTCGACCGCTTCCTCGATGCCGCCGACCATGTAGAAGGCAGCTTCCGGAAGGTGATCGTAGTCGCCGTTGCAGAGGCCCTTGAAGCCCTTGATGGTGTCGGCGAGGTCGACCAGCTTGCCCGGGGCGCCGGTGAACACTTCGGCGACGAAGAAGGGCTGCGACAGGAAGCGCTCGATCTTGCGGGCGCGGGCCACGGTCTGCTTATCTTCTTCCGACAGCTCGTCCATGCCCAGGATGGCGATGATGTCCTGCAGCGACTTGTAGCGCTGGAGGATCGACTGCACCTGGCGGGCGACGCCATAATGCTCGTCGCCGACGACCAGCGGGTCGAGCATGCGCGAGGTCGAATCCAGCGGATCGACGGCCGGATAGATGCCCTTTTCGGCGATGGCGCGGTTGAGCGTCGTCGTCGCGTCAAGGTGGGCGAACGAGGTCGCCGGCGCCGGATCGGTCAAGTCGTCGGCGGGCACGTAAATGGCCTGCACGGAGGTGATCGAGCCCTTGGTGGTGGTGGTGATGCGTTCCTGCAGCGCGCCCATGTCGGTGGCGAGCGTCGGCTGATAGCCCACGGCCGAAGGAATACGGCCGAGCAGAGCCGACACTTCCGAGCCAGCCTGCGTGAAGCGGAAGATGTTGTCGACGAAGAACAACACGTCCTGGCCCTGGTCGCGGAAATACTCCGCAACCGTCAGGCCAGTCAGGCCGACGCGGGCGCGCGCGCCCGGCGGCTCGTTCATCTGGCCGTAGACGAGCGCGGCCTTGGAGCCTTCGCCGCCGCCCTTCTTGTTGACGCCGGATTCGATGAACTCGTGATAGAGATCGTTGCCTTCGCGGGTGCGCTCGCCGACGCCGGCGAACACCGAATAGCCGCCATGCGCCTTGGCGATGTTGTTGATCAGTTCCTGGATCAGCACGGTCTTGCCGACGCCGGCGCCGCCGAACAGGCCGATCTTGCCGCCCTTGGCGTAGGGAGCCAAGAGGTCGAGCACCTTGATGCCGGTGATCAGGATCTGTGCTTCCGTCGACTGCTCGACATAGGTCGGAGCCGGCTGGTGGATGGAGCGCATTTCGATCGCGTCGACCGGGCCTTCTTCGTCGACCGGCTCGCCGATGACGTTGATGATGCGGCCGAGCATGCCCGGGCCGACCGGCACGGTGATCGGCGCGCCGGTGTCACGCACTTCCTGGCCGCGAACCAGACCTTCGGTCGAGTCCATGGCGATGCAGCGCACGGTGTTTTCACCCAGGTGCTGGGCGACTTCGAGCACCAGACGGTTGCCGACATTGGTCGTCTCGAGCGCGTTCAGGATCGCCGGCAGGTGATCGCCGAACTGCACGTCGACGACGGCGCCGATGACCTGGCGGACCTTGCCGACAACGCCGGTTGCCTTGCTGGCCACTGCCGATGTCTTGGCAGCTGCGGTCTTCGCCGGTGCTGCTGCCTTGGCCGGGGCCGCCTTCGCGGCTGCTGCTGGAGCCTTTGCCGCCTTCGCGGGGGCTGCTGCCTTCGCGGCTGCGGCCTTGGGGGCTGCCTTCTGGGGGGTCGCTGCTTTCGCCATCGTCTTTACCCTTTTCGTCCTTTGTTTCTCACGCGGTCCGGTCGCGGGCAAAAAACCCGCGGACCGCGCCTAGAGCGCCTCGGCGCCCGAAATGATTTCGATCAGTTCCTTGGTGATCTGCGCCTGCCGCTGGCGGTTATAGGTGATCGACAGTTTGTTGATCATCTCGCCGGCGTTGCGCGTCGCATTGTCCATGGCGCTCATCTTGGCGCCCATCTCGCCGGCCGCGTTTTCGAGCAGTGCCCGGAAAAGCTGCACCGAGATGTTGCGCGGAATGAGATCGGATAGGATTTCGCCCGGCTCCGGTTCGTATTCATAGACAGCCTTGCCGCCATCCGTCACTTCCGCCTGAGCCGAAGCAGCGCCCGCCGGAATGATCTGCTGCGCGGTCGGGATTTGGCTGATCACCGACTTGAACTGCGAATAGAACAGCGTGCAGATGTCGAAGCCGCCCTCGTTGAAGAGATGGATGACCCTCTTGGCGATGGCATCGGCATTGACGAAACCGAGTGTCTTGACCTCGCGCAGATCGACGCGATCGATGATCAGCGACGCGTAGTCGCGGCGCAGGATGTCGAAACCCTTCTTGCCGACGCAGATGATCTTGACCTGCTTGCCGTCGGCCAAAAGCTTGCGGATGTGGTCGCGGGCAAGACGGGCGATCTGCGAATTGAAGCCGCCGCACAGGCCGCGCTCGGCGGTGCAGACGACGAGCAGATGCACATCATCCTTGCCGGTGCCGGTCATCAGCGCCGGGGCATCGCCACCGCCGCCGATCGCCTGGGTGATGTTCGCCAGCACGGAACCCATGCGCTCCGAATAGGGGCGCGCCGCTTCCGCAGCCTCTTGCGCACGGCGCAGCTTCGCCGCAGCGACCATCTGCATCGCCTTGGTGATCTTCTGCGTCGCCTTGACCGAGGCGATACGGTTACGAAGGTCTTTTAATGAAGGCATGCTTCAAACCTGATCCCGTCTTGTCGCTTCGCTCAGGCGAAGGTCTTGGCGAAAGCGTCGATCTCGGCCTTCAGCTTGGCGCGCAGATCGTCCGACAGTGCCTTTTCCTTGCGGATGGCGTCGAGAACGTCCTTGCCGGCCGCACGCATGTGGCTGAGCAGGCCATGCTCGAACTTGCCGACCTGGTTGACCGGCAGCTTGTCGAGATAACCGTTGACGCCGGCGAAGATCACCGCGACCTGCTCTTCCGTCTTCAGCGGCGAGAACTGCGGCTGCTTCAGGAGTTCGGTCAGGCGCGATCCGCGGTTGAGCAGGCGCTGCGTGGCAGCGTCGAGATCCGAGCCGAACTGCGCGAAGGCCGCCATTTCGCGGTACTGCGCGAGCTCGCCCTTGATCGAGCCGGCAACCTGCTTCATCGCCTTGATCTGCGCGGCCGAGCCGACGCGCGACACCGATAGACCGACGTTCACCGCAGGACGGATGCCCTGGAAGAACAGGTTGGTTTCGAGGAAGATCTGGCCGTCGGTGATCGAGATCACGTTGGTCGGGATGTAGGCCGACACGTCGTTGGCCTGCGTCTCGATGATCGGCAGAGCGGTCAGCGACCCGCCGCCCAGATCGTCGTTGAGCTTGGCGGCGCGCTCGAGCAGGCGCGAGTGCAGGTAGAACACGTCGCCCGGATAGGCTTCGCGGCCCGGCGGGCGGCGCAGCAGCAGCGACATCTGGCGATAGGCGACGGCCTGCTTCGACAGATCGTCATAGCTGATCAGCGCGTGCATGCCGTTGTCGCGGAAATATTCACCCATGGTGCAGCCGGCGAACGGCGCCAGGAACTGCATCGGCGCCGGGTCGGAAGCGGTGGCGGCGATGATGATCGAGTATTCGAGCGCGCCGCGCTCTTCCAGCACCTTGACGAACTGCGCGACGGTCGAGCGCTTCTGGCCGACGGCGACGTAGACGCAGTAGAGCTTTTCCTTCTCGGGGCCGTTGTCGTGCACCGACTTCTGGTTGAGCATCGTGTCGAGGATGATGGCGGTCTTGCCGGTCTGGCGATCGCCGATGACCAGCTCGCGCTGGCCGCGGCCGACCGGGATCAGCGCATCGATGGCCTTGAGACCGGTCGACATCGGCTCGTTCACCGACTTGCGCGGAATGATGCCGGGCGCCTTGACGTCGACGCGCTTGCGCTCGACTGCCTTGATCGGACCCTTGCCATCGATCGGATTGCCGAGCGCATCGACGACGCGGCCGAGCAGGCCTGGGCCGACGGGAACGTCGACGATGGCGCCGGTGCGCTTGACGATGTCGCCTTCCTTGATGTCGCGGTCGGCGCCGAAGATGACGACGCCGACATTGTCGGCTTCGAGGTTGAGCGCCATGCCGCGGATGCCGCCGGGGAATTCGACCATCTCGCCGGCCTGGACATTGTCGAGGCCGTAGACACGAGCGATACCGTCACCGACGGACAGCACCTGTCCAACTTCGGAGACCTCGGCCTCCTTGCCGAAATTCTTGATCTGGTCTTTCAGAATTGCGGAAATTTCCGCGGCGCGGATGTCCATCAGCCGACCTCTTTCAGTGCAAGCTTGAGCGAATTGAGTTTGGTTTTGAGCGACGTATCGATCTGGCGCGAGCCCATCTTGACCACCAGCCCGCCGAGCAGCGACGGATCGACGGTGACGGAGATAGCCACATCCTTGCCGGCAACGCTCTTCAGCGCCGCCTTGAGTTCGGTCTGCTGGACAGCCGTCAGCGCGTGAGCCGACGTCACTTCAGCAGCGGTCTCGCCACGGTGTTCGGCTGATATCTGGCGGAACGCCCTGATCATGCCGGGAATGGCGAACAGCCGGCGGTTGCGGGCGACGACACGCAGGAAATTTCCGGTAAGGCCGGTGATCCCGGCCTTGTCGGCGATCGCCGCGATGGCCTTCGCCTGGTCCTCGCTGGAGAACACCGGGCTGTTGATCAGCCGGGTGAGATCAGCGCTGCCCGCGAGCATGATTTCGAAACTGTTGAGGTCGGCTTCGACCTTGGCCACGGAATTTGCCTGCAGGGCGAGTTCGAACAGCGAACCCGCATAGCGTTCTGCGACACCTGAGATTGGCGATGACGATTGAGCCACGGACCGTCTTTTCTCTTGTCTGACAGGCCGTAGATTGTTGGCGCGAGCAAAAACTCTGGCTAAATCTTTGACCTTACTGCATTTTTTCGAGCACGGAGGCGCGGCTTCCGCTATCCCCGGCCGAAAGTCGATTGCCGTCTAGCACAGGCATTTTAAGACCGCAATGCGTCGTTCCGCATGGTTTTCAGGCACTATTGTCGCATCCGGCGAAAGTCGCCCGTCTTCCATCGCGGAATACCCAACGATTCAGGGCAGAAAGCCGAAGGCGAAGGCGAGCGGCAACGCCGCCAGGACCAATTCCAGCACAATGGAAACCCAATTGAAAGGCGTGTTGGCGCCATCAGACATCATCGACAGCAGCCGGCCGAAGGCAGTGAACAGCCAGGAGAAGCCAAGCGCCATGTAGATCAGCGGCTGCGCCAGCAGGATACAGCACAGGCCGACACCGAGATAAAAGCCCGACATCCTGCCGCGCCCCTCGGCGATCGCCGCAGCCTTCTCTGGCTTGACCTGCAGGCGCAGGGCACGAAAGGCGAGACCCGGCGCCAGGAAGAACAAAAGCCCGAGCAGCACCGTGAAGACGGCGCTCGACCACGCCAGCCATTCGCCCTGGCTCGTCGGCCATGGAAGCGCAAAATCCATCTTGTCCCCTCGAAATGCCTGTTTTGAAATTCCGGGCATTCTAACGGAGGAAAGCCCCCGCGCCAGATGGGTCCAGGTACTTTAGGCAGCGCGCATCAACCGAGCGCGAATTCCACAGCCGCCTCGGCATGGATGCGCGTCGTGTCGAAGACCGGGATGTCGAAATCCTGCTGGCCGATGAGCATGGTGATCTCGGTGCAGCCCATGATGACGCTGTCGGCCGCCTCTTCGCGGCGCAGGCGTTCGGTCTCGGCGATATAGGCCGCCTTTGAAGTCTCCTTGACCATGCCCTGGCACAACTCGTCGTAGATGACGCGATGGACCATGTCGCGCCCGGCCGCACCCGGCACCACCGGGTCCAAGCCAAATCTGTCAGCGAGCCGGCCTTTGTAGAAATCCTGCTCCATGGTGAAGCGCGTCGCCAGCAGCGCCGGACGCTGCATTCCGGCACGCTTGACCGCCACTGCGGTGGCATCGGCGATGTGGATCAGCGGGATCGACACCGACGCCTGCACCTGATCGGCCAGTTTGTGCATGGTGTTGGTGCACAAAAGCAGACCTTCCGCGCCGCCGGTCTCAAGCTTGCGCGCCGCTTCTACGAGGAGCACGCCGGCACCGTCCCAATCGCCGTGATGCTGCCGCTCGGCGATTTCGGCAAAGTCGAACGACCACAGAAGCAGTTTCGCGGAATGCAGCCCACCCAGCCGTTCGCGCACGATCTCGTTGAGCAGGCGATAGTAGATGGCGGTCGATTCCCAGCTCATGCCGCCGAGCAGGCCAAGGGTCTTCATATGAGTTTCCACATCTCGCTGGCTTGCGGGCAACCTATCGCTGAAAGCGCAACCTTACAAAAAACTCTGCGGGTCGACGTCGACCTGCACCCGGACCGAGCCGCGTTGCTTCGGCCCGTTGGCCAGCATGGCCCTGATGAAACCTTGCATGTCGGCGCGCCGTTCGCCCTGGATCAGCAGCCGGAAGCGGTGGCGGCCGCCGAGCAGTGACAGTGGCGCCTCGGCTGGCCCCAGCACGAACAGATCTGACGCCTCGGGTGCGGCGCGGCGCAGGCCACGTGCGTGGCCCTCGGCTTCCGCTCGTGTCACCGCACTGACGATGACACCCGCGAGCCGGCCGAAGGGCGGCAGGGCAGCCCGTTCGCGCTCGGCGATCTCACGTTCGTAAAATGCCTCGGCGTCGCCCGAGACGATCGCCCGCATCACCGGGTGGTCGGGCTGAAAGGTCTGCAGCAGTCCCAGGCTCTTCTTGCCGGTGCGGCCGGCGCGGCCGGTGACCTGGCTAAGCAGCTGGAAGGTGCGCTCGGCGGCACGCGGATCGCCATTGGCAAGGCCGAGATCGGCATCGACGACGCCGACAAGGGTCATGTTCGGGAAATTGTGGCCCTTGGCAACGAGCTGCGTGCCGATGACGATGTCGGCCTCGCCATCGGCGATCGCCTCCAGTTCCAGCCGCAGCCGCCGCACGCCGCCCATCAGGTCGGACGACAGGACGATGGTGCGCGCGTCGGGAAAATGCGTAACGACCTCTTCGGCGATGCGCTCGACACCCGGCCCGCAGGCGACCAGATGATCCAGCGTGCCGCATTCCGGGCAGGCTTCGGGGCGGCGCTCATTGTGGCCGCAATGATGGCAGACGAGTTGCCCGCGAAACCGGTGCTCGACCAGCCAGGCCGAGCAGACCGGGCAGCCGAAGCGATGGCCGCAGACCCGGCACAGCGTCAGTGGCGCATAGCCGCGCCGGTTGAGGAACAGCAGCGATTGCTCCTGCCTCTCCAGCGTCTGGCGCATCTGGTCGAGCAGAACCGGCGACAGGAAACCGCCACGCGCCGGCGGCGCACGCCGCATGTCGACCGCCTTCAGATGCGGAAGTGCTGCCTCGGCGAAGCGAGCGGAAAGCACCGCCCTGTTATATTTACCTTGGCTGGCATTGACCCGGCTTTCGACCGACGGCGTCGCCGACGCCAGCACCACGGGGAAGCTGCCGATATGGCCGCGCACCACCGCCATGTCGCGCGCATTGTAGAAGACGCGGTCCTCCTGCTTGTAGGCAGGGTCGTGCTCCTCGTCGACGACGATAAGGCCGATCTCCTTGAACGGCAGGAACAGCGCCGAGCGCGCGCCGGCGACGACCCGCACGCCGCCTTCCGCCACTTGCCGCCAGACTTTTTCGCGCATCCGCGGCGGCAGGTCGGAATGCCATTCGCCCGGCTTGGCGCCGAAGCGCTGCTGGAAGCGCTCGAGAAAGGCATGCGTCAGCGCGATTTCCGGCAGCAGGATCAGAACCTGCCTGCCCTGGTCGAGCGCAGCCGCCACCGCCTCGAAATAGACCTCGGTCTTACCCGAACCGGTGACGCCGTCGAGCAACGCGACGTTGAACACGCCGGCTGCGACATTGGCGCGCAGCATCTGCGCCGCGGCGCCCTGGTCCGGCATCAGTTCCGGAATAGCGTAGCCGGGATCGGGCGCGGCCACCACCGGGCGCGGCGGGATCATCACGGTCTCGAACACGCCTTGCGCCCTCAGGCCGTCGATCACCGTCGAGGACACGCCGGCGGCGTGAGCGAGGCCGGAGCGCGTCCAGGCAAGGCCGCCTTCGGCCGTCTCCAGCACGCGCTGCCTGGCGCCCGTCATCCGGTCAGGTGCGAGAAGCGTGCGCTGCAACCCCTCGATCCACGGTTCGGGGTCGAAAGCCTCCGGCGCCCGAAGCAGCATGCGCGCCACCATGCCCGGCGGCGACAGCGTGTACTGCGCCACCCAGTTGACGAAACGGCGCATCGCGCGGTCGATCGGCGGGCAATCGAAGACCTGTTCGATGGGGCGCAGCTTTTTCGCGTCGACCTTCTCGACCGCGCCATCCCAGACGATGCCGGCGACCTGGCGCGGCCCGAGCGGCACACGCACGATCGAGCCCGGCACCACGCGCATGCCGGCCGGCACGGCGTAGGTGTAGGGGCGTTCGGCGGGCATCGGCACCAGCACCGGTGCGGCTGCGACAAAGGGCGAATCTTCGATCATGAGGCGTGACCTTGCCCTGACTTTGGTCTAGATCAAAGGCCGACCCCAAATGTGCATGGCATGCACATGAAAATCTTCAGGAGACCCGCCATGAAATTTTTTGTCGACACCGCCGACGTCAAGGATATCCGTGAGCTGAACGATCTGGGGCTGCTCGACGGCGTCACCACCAATCCGTCGCTGATCCTCAAATCCGGCGGCAAGATCGCCGAGGTCACCAAACAGATTTGCGACATCGTCAAGGGTCCGGTCTCGGCTGAAGTCACCGCCACCGAATATTCCGAGATGATGCAGCAGGCCAAGGTTCTGGCCAAGATCGCCGACAATGTCTGCATCAAGGTGCCGCTGACGCTGGACGGTCTCAAGGCTTGCAAGACGATCCGCACCGAGATGAACCGCCTGGTCAACGTCACCCTGTGCTTTTCGGCCAACCAGGCGCTGCTTGCGGCCAAGGCCGGCGCCTCGTTCATCTCGCCCTTCGTCGGCCGAATCGACGACATCGGCATCGATGGCATGGAACTGATCCAGGAGATCCGGCAGATCTACGACAATTACGATTTCCAGACCGAGATCCTCGTCGCTTCCGTGCGCACCGTGAACCACGTCAAGCAGGCGGCACTGATCGGCGCCGATGTTGTGACCGCGCCGCCGGCGACCCTGAAGGCCCTGGTCAACCATCCGCTGACCGACAAGGGCCTCGCCGCCTTCCTCGCCGACTGGGCCAAGACCGGCCAATCGATTGGCTGAGATGGCGATCGGCTGAAGCCAATGCGCTTGCAGTGAAAAAAGACCGGGCAACCGGTCTTTTTTATGTGCTGCGGGTGGGGTGACTTTCCAAGTCTTTGTTTTTGCGTGCCTTGCACTAGCTCTTTTGGCTTTACTGCATCGCAGCATTGCATCCAGCTGAAATCGAGAGCGACAAGTTCAAAACAGGATATTTGATCGAGTTCACCAGATCGACACGCTGCTGAAGCATACCCTGGATATCACGCTAGAGAGATGCCCTTCGACGAACTTAAAAAACGATGACTTGGTCGAACCCTTTGTAAAGGTGCTGGCTGTAGCTTCGATGTTTTAGCTACTGGGTCGAACATGAGCCTTCTAATCTCAATCGCCTTTTCTGTTCTTGCATCAATAGGACTCGCTTTCGCAAAGGCATTTTCAATCTACGGCCTCATTCGGGACAAACGCTATTCGTGGGTGAGTTTCATAGTGATTTCGGTCGTGTGGCTTGGCGCAACGGTGCTGAGTGCCAACCGGACGTGTGGTCAATGGGGGTGTAGCTGGGGCCTTCACTTCGGTTGGATTCTTGCCCTGTTGCCTCAAGGCTTCGTGACGAATGTTGCGTTAGGTGAGAAGCTATTTGTGATTGCGTTGCTTACATATTTGGGACTGTGCGTCTATTTCTTCGGGCATGTCATTGGCTGGTTATCCTATGTGGTCGTCAGCATTGGAAAGGCCGTCACTAACCGCTAGTGTAGATGCTTAAGGTTTAGGCTGGGATAGGTGATGGAATTCACGAGCTTGACCCGCAGCTGAAGCATCCCCTGAAGCATGATCCCATAACGGCCGGGGTCGCTCAGTCCGCGCCGTCATCCTCAGGCACGGTCGCCGGCTGGCGCCGGCCCATGATGATTTCGCGTTTGCCAACATGGTTGGGTGCGCCGACCAATCCTTCCTTTTCCATACGCTCGACCAGGGATGCGGCGCGGTTGTAGCCGATGCCGAGGCGGCGCTGGATGTAGGAGGTCGAACACTTCTTGTCGCGCACCACCACCTTGACCGCCTCGTCGTAGATCGCATCGCTGTCTTCGGCTGCAACCGATCCCTTGTCGAAGACCGCGCCCTGGTCCTCGTCGATTTCTTCCTCATCCTCGTCGGCGGTCACGGTTTCCAGATATTCAGGCCGGCCCTGCGCCTTGAGATGCGCCACGACGTGCTCGACCTCCGCGTCGGAGACAAACGGCCCATGCACGCGCGAAATGCGCCCGCCACCCATCATGTGCAGCATGTCGCCCTGGCCGAGCAGCTGCTCGGCGCCCTGCTCGCCCAGGATGGTGCGGCTGTCGATCTTCGACGTCACCTGGAAGGAAATCCGGGTCGGGAAATTGGCCTTGATCGTGCCCGTGATGACGTCGACCGAGGGACGCTGCGTTGCCATGATCAGGTGGATGCCGGCAGCACGCGCCATCTGCGCCAGACGCTGGATGGCGCCTTCGATCTCCTTGCCGGCGACCATCATCAGGTCGGCCATCTCGTCGACGATGACGACGATGTAGGGCATCGGCGCCAGGTCTACTTCCTGCTGTTCGAAAAGCGGTTCGCCGGTGCCCTTTTCGAAGCCGGTCTGCACCGTCATGACGACGGTTTCGCCCTTGTCGCGGGCTTGGGCGGCGCGCTCGTTGTAGCCGTCGATGTTGCGCACACCGAGCCGCGCCATCTTGCGATACCGGTCCTCCATTTCGCGCACCGCCCATTTGAGCGCCGTGACGGCTTTCTTGGGATCCGTGACGACGGGCGTCAGAAGATGCGGGATGCCGTCATAGACAGAGAGTTCGAGCATTTTGGGATCGACCATGATCAGCCGGCATTCTTCCGGCTTCAGCCGATAGAGCAACGACAGGATCATGGTGTTGATGGCGACCGACTTGCCGGAGCCGGTGGTTCCGGCCACGAGCAGATGCGGCATCTTCGCCAGCTCGGCGATGACCGGCTCACCGCCGATCGTCTTGCCGAGACACAGCGCCAGCTTGCAGCTCGTCTTGCGGAAGCCCTCCGATTCGATCAGCTCCCGGAAATAGACGGTTTCGCGCATCTCGTTCGGGAGCTCGATGCCGATGACGTTGCGGCCGGGCACGACGGCGACGCGCGCCGAAATCGCCGACATGGAGCGGGCGATATCGTCGGCAAGCCCGATGACGCGAGAAGATTTGACGCCCGGCGCCGGTTCGAACTCATAGAGCGTGACGACCGGGCCGGGACGAACATGAATGATCTCGCCACGCACGCCGAAGTCTTCGAGCACGCTTTCCAGCAGATCCGCGTTCTGCTCGAGCCGCTCCTGCGACATGTAGAAACCTTGTCCCTCCGGTGGCTGCTGCAACAGCTCTTCCGAGGGAAGCTCGTAGGGATCGCCCGCGGTTGACAGCACCACCTTTCCAGCCCCAGGCAAGCGTGCAGAGCGGGCGCCAACGGCCTTGGCAGGGACGTTCGCATTTGGCGCGGCCGGCGCGGAAACGGCATCGCTTTTGGCGGCTGGAATTATGACAGGCTGGACCGGCGACAGCGCATTGCTCGCCGGCACGTCAGGTTGGGCGACGGCCTGGTTCGAATTGGCCGGCCAAACATCCGGCAACGGCTTCAAGGCCTGGCCCGGCAGGCAGTCGATGACACGAAACAAGGCGGTGGCATCGGTCCCTGTCGTCGGGCGGATGTCGATCGGCATGGTGGTGACTGGCGCTGCGGCGAGCGGCGCAGGCGACGCTGAACCGGTTTGCCGGGCCGACGGCGAAACGTCGACCAGATAGGGTGCCATAGCCTCGAAGAAGGCATGATCCGAAAGATAGGGCCAGCGCTGCCTTTCGGTTTTGGTCGGGGCGCCCGGAGCAACGGACGCACGCGCGGATGCCCGTCCCGTTGCGACCGTCCTCGGCGGCACCGGCGCAACGGCTGGCACCCTCTCCCTGGCGCGCACGGACGGGACAAAAGCAGCAGCCGGCGGCAGTGGCCCTTGCGTGGCCTGCCCAGTCTGCGGCTGGGAGGCAGGGCTTTTCACCGACGCCGGCAATGCCAGGAGCGAGGGCGCGGAGGACGCCCTGCCGACCATGGGTTGCGCAACGGCTTGCTGTGCCGGGCGCGTCGCGCCGTGTTCGACGACACGCTCGTGCTGCGGATGATGCTTCCTGGCCTCATAATCCGGCGTGCGTGTAAAACGCACGTTGGGTGCAAGGAAGAAATATTCCTGCCAGGCAGGGCTCTCGATATCGCCGATTTTCGAAGGCGTGTCGTCGGAGCCACTCCGCGGCTCCATATAGGGCCGCTTGTTGCCGCCGAGATCGACCACCGGCGCGGAATAGCCGGCCTGGCGTGTGGCGGGCTGCCGGCCGGCCGTTTCCTTGCGAGCCGGACGATCAAGGTCGCTTGCCGCGGAAGAACTTCGCTGACCACCCCTGTCGCCGATGCTCTCGGAGCGCTTCCCCTCGGGATCATCAGGCGATGCGGCCGTCGACAAATTGACCCGGGAAAAACGCTTGGCTTCCATTCTCAAGACTCACTCTGAAATGTCTGCCGAGCAATAGGGAGCGAGTGGTTAACAGTTGCTTCCCGGATGGGTCGCCGACGATCCTGAGCGCCAAAATCTTCGTGGCAGTCTGCGAGCGACGTGGCACGATCGTCGCCTCGCCGCACCCACCGCTGTGGCGCGATCTACTCGCTGTGCTATAGCAGGCCGATGGGTCTCTTCGGACAATCTCTGTTCAGAATCTGGCTCTGTTCGGGAATCTGGTCATGATCCCACGATCATCCCGTCATGCCTGGGGCGCCAGACCGTTTTCGTGAAGCAGATGAGGTGCGCTAGCCGGTCTTGCCGTGCCGGACAAGGTCCTGGGCAATGGACAGCTGCAGCGCTTCCGCCAACTCTCGCGCCGCGCGATTCTCGGCGTCGATCTGCGCCCGGTATGCGGCGAATTCCTGACGCGGCCTGTCGAAGGACGAGGTGATCGAACGCTTGCCGGATGCGATCACCACGCCGGTCTTCGCATCGGCCAGCGTATAGCTGCCGGTCAGCGTCACGGAACCGGCGGTCGGCTCGTCTTCGTCGGTTCCGACCTGCACAAGTGCCGCGGACTCGACCGCTTCGGTCACGCCGAGATTGAGCGAATAGGCCGGCGAGGCCGGCTCGCCGGCGCCTCGTCCAAACCCGAAAATGAGATTGTTGCGCACCTGTTGGCCGTAACGCGTATTGACCGGCTTGATGCCGATCAACGCCAGTTCGGCACTGGCACTGGCCTGCGAACCCGACAGTGGCGCGCTCGAATAGAGCGGCCGCACCGTGCAGGCCGAGACAAGCGCGAGCGAACCTATCAGGCCGGCAAGCGCCATGCGGCGCAGCAAATGGCTCAACTCTGTCTTTTCCCGATCAGGCAACGACATTGACGATCCTCTGCGGCACGATGATCACCTTGCGCGGAGCCTTCCCTTCGAGTGCTTTCTGCACGAAGTCGAGAGCCAATACCGCTTTTTCGACCGCACCTTGGTCCGCGTCGCGGGCAATTGTCAAATCCCCCCGCTTCTTGCCGTTGACCTGTACCGGATAGGTGACTTCGTTGTCGACGACCAGCGCCGGATCGAAGACCGGCCACGGCCGTTCGGCAACGAGATCGGTGCCGCCGAGCGTTGCCCAGCACTCCTCGGCCAGATGCGGCATGACCGGCGCGATCAGATGCACGAGAATCTCCACCGCCTGCCGGCAGGCGCCTTTCAGCGCTGCATCGGCCTTGCCTTCGGCCACCTCGTTAAGCGGCGTGGTCAGCGCGTTGGCCAGTTCGTAGATGCGGGCGATGGCGCGGTTGAAAGCGAGCTTCTCGATATCCTCTCCGACCGCCTTGAGGATCTTGTGCGCGGCCTTGGAAACCACCGCGGCCTCGCCGCTGCTGGCCGCCACGGGCTTGATGCCGGCCAGTGTTTCGGCCGCCGTCGACACCAGGCGCCAGATGCGCTGGATGAAGCGATGCGCGCCGGCGGCGCCATCGTCGGTCCACTCGACATCGCGCTCGGGAGGCGAATCCGACAGCATGAACCAGCGCGCCGTATCGGCGCCGTAGCCATCGGTGATGTCTTCCGGGCTCACCGTGTTCTTCTTCGACTTCGACATCTTTTCCAGCGGGCCGATGGAGACGGTCTCGCCGGTGGCGATCTCGATGGCGCTGCGCTTGCCGTCGACGTCCTCCAGCCGAACTTCGGTGGGCGCCAGCCAGCGGCCGTTCGATGCCGAGCCAACGCGATAGGTTTCGTGCACCACCATGCCTTGCGTGAACAGGCCCTTGAACGGCTCGGCCAGATCGACATGGCCGGCCTCGCGCATGGCGCGGGTGAAGAAGCGCGAATAGAGCAGATGCAGGATCGCGTGCTCGATCCCGCCAATATACTGGTCGACCGGCAGCCATTCGTTGGCCGCCTTGGGATCGGTCGGTTCATGTGCCCACGGCGCGGTGAAGCGGGCAAAATACCACGACGAATCGACGAACGTGTCCATCGTGTCGGTTTCGCGCCGCGCATCCCTGCCGCATTGCGGACATTTCACATGCCGCCATGTCGGATGACGGTCGAGCGGATTGCCCGGGCGGTCGAAATCGACATCGTCGGGCAGCTTCACCGGCAGGTCCGCCTTCGGCACCGGCACCACGCCGCAAGCCTCGCAATGGATCATCGGGATAGGGCAGCCCCAGTAGCGCTGGCGCGAAATGCCCCAATCGCGCAGGCGGAAATTCACCTTGCGCTCGGCCATCGGCCGGTTGCCGATCGTCTTCTGCTCCAGCAGTTTGGCGACTTCGTCGAAAGCCTGATCCGGCTTCATGCCGTTGAGAAAGCGCGAATTGATCATCACGCCGTCATCGACATAGGCTTCATCGATGATCTGGAACGTCGCCGGATTCTCGCCTTCCGGCATCACCACCGGAATCACCGGCAGGCCATATTTGTTGGCGAAGTCGAGGTCGCGCTGGTCGCCGGACGGGCAGCCGAAAATGGCGCCGGTGCCGTATTCCATCAGCACGAAATTGGCGACATAGACAGGCAGCGTCCAGTTGTCGTCAAACGGATGGACGACGCGGAGGCCGGTGTCAAAACCCTTCTTCTCAGCTGTCTCCAGCGCCGCCACCGAGGTGCCCATATGGCCGATATCCTCGATGAACTTCGCCAGTGCCGGATTGTGCGCAGCGGCCTTCTTGGCCAACGGATGATCGGCGGCGACAGCCATGAAGGAAGCGCCGAAGATGGTGTCGGGCCTTGTCGTATAGACTTCCAGCTCATGCTCGCCATCAGAGGCGTCGGCCAGAGGCCAACGGATCAGCAGGCCTTCCGAGCGGCCGATCCAGTTCTGCTGCATCAGCTTCACTTTTTCCGGCCATTCGTCGAGGCCTTCGAGCGAATCCAGCAGATCCTGGGCGAAGTCGGTGATCCTGAAGAACCACTGCGTCAGTTCGCGCTGTTCGACCAGCGCGCCCGAGCGCCAGCCGCGCCCGTCGATGACCTGCTCGTTGGCAAGCACCGTCATGTCCTCCGGATCCCAGTTGACCTTGGAGGATTTGCGCATCACCAGCCCCTTCTCGACAAAGTCGAGGAACAGCATCTGCTGGCGGTGGTAGTAATCGACGTCGCAGGTGGCGAATTCGCGCGCCCAGTCCAGCGACAGCCCCATGACCTTGAGCTGCTCGCGCATGGTGGCGATGTTCTGGTAGGTCCACTCCTTGGGGTGGACCTTGTTCTGCATCGCCGCGTTTTCGGCCGGCATGCCGAAGGCGTCCCAGCCCATCGGGTGCAGCACGTTGAAGCCCTTGGCCCGCTTGTAGCGCGCCACCACGTCGCCCATCGTGTAATTGCGGGTATGACCGATATGGATGCGCCCCGACGGATAGGGGAACATCTCCAGCACGTAGTATTTCGGGCGCGGATCGTCATTGTGCGCTTCGAACAGCTTCTTGGCGTCCCAGGCCTTCTGCCATTTGGGCTCTGACGCGCGCGGATTGTATCGTTCGGTTGCCATGGGACGTTTTTCACTTAAAAGCATGCGCGAACTGCGGGCGATGGCTCGGCAGTTCAGGGAATGTGGTCCGGGTGTTCACCATGGTTTGGCAAACCCGTCAACCATATGGGTACCGCGTCTGACAAAAACGCCGGTCAAAACAGCAGGATTTGCATATGGGTGACGCCGTTCAGCAATTTTTCGCGGTCAAGGCGAAGATCGCCGCCGCCGAACGCGAGGCCGGCCGCGAAGCCGGCGCCGTGACCCTGGTCGCGGTCTCAAAGACCTTTGATGCCGCCGACATCGGCCCGGTCATCGAAGCCGGCCAGCGCGTCTTCGGCGAGAACCGGGTGCAGGAGGCGCAAGCCAAATGGCCTGATCTGAAGGACGCATTTCCCGACATCGAACTGCATCTGATCGGCCCGCTGCAATCCAACAAGGCTAGGGAAGCGGTAGCACTGTTCGACGTCATCGAGACGGTCGATCGCGAGAAGATCGCCGCCGAACTCGCCAAGGAGATCGCCAAACAGGGCCGCGCGCCAAAACTCTATGTCCAGGTCAACACCGGCTCCGAGCCGCAGAAGGCCGGCATCGAGCCCCGCGAGGCCGTGGCCTTCGTCGCCCGCTGCCGCGACGTGCACGGCCTCGCCATCGAAGGCCTGATGTGCATCCCGCCGGCCGACGAGAACCCCGGTCCCCACTTCGCCCTGCTGGAGAAGCTTAGCAAGGAAGCCGACGTCGCCAAACTCTCGATGGGCATGTCCGGGGACTACGAAACGGCGATCGCCTTCGGTGCCACCAGCGTCCGCGTCGGTTCGGCGATCTTCGGCACTCGCTGAGACGCAACGGCCTTTGGGCCAATCCGAGAGGCTCGTTGCTCCAGGACTGGAAACGAAACGTACCGTTCCTATTTGCTTTGCGTCATCACAAACTCTCTGGAGCCGCCACCATGCGCTACAACCAGCTTGGAAATACGGGGATGTTCGTCTCCGAACTGTGCCTCGGCACCATGACCTTCGGCGCCGCCGGTCAGAATGCCCAATGGGGCCTGATCGCCAGCCTCGACCAGAAGGGCGTCAACGAGATCGTTGCCCATTCGCTTGCCGCTGGCGTCAATTTCTTCGATACGGCCGACGTCTACTCCTTTGGCGAATCCGAACGGTTGCTCGGCCAGTCGCTCAGGGATCTCAAGGTCAACAGGCAGAATGTGGTCATCGCCACCAAGACGCATGGCGCCATGGGTGAAGGCCCCAACCAGCGCGGCTCGTCACGCGGCCACATCATGGATTCGGTCGATGCCAGCTTGGAGCGGCTGCAGCTCGACCATATCGATCTCTACCAGTTGCACGGCACCGACACGGTGACGCCGATCGACGAGACGCTGCGAGCGCTCGACGATCTGGTTGCCAGCGGTAAGGTCCGCTATGTCGGCGTCTCCAACTGGGCGGCATGGCGCATCGCCAAGGCGCTCGGCATCGCCGAGCGCAAGGGCTTTGCCCGTTTCGAGACCGTGCAGTCCTACTATTCGATCGCCGGCCGCGATCTCGAGCGCGAGATCGTGCCGCTGCTCAATGAGGAGAAGCTCGGCCTGATGGTGTGGTCGCCGATGGCCGGTGGCCTGCTCTCCGGCAAATATGGTCCCGGCGCACCCGGCAATGGCGAAGGCCGCCGCGCGTCCTTCAACTTCCCGCCGGTCAATGAGGACCGCGCCTGGGCGGCCGTTGCCGTCATGCGCGACATCGCCAAAAAACATGATGTGAGCGTCGCCACGGTGGCGCTCGGCTATGTCCTGGCCAAGCCCTTCGTGATGAGCGTCATCATCGGCGCCAGCCGCATGGAGCAGCTGGAGCAGAACCTTGCCGCCACTGAGGTGAAGCTCGACACCGACGATCTGGTTCGTCTCGACGAGGTCAGCGCCCTGCCGTCCGAATATCCAGGCTGGATGCTGGAGCGCCAGGCAGCGGGCCGCCGTCCGGCGGCGTTCACGCCGAAAGCATAAATACAGCCCACGCTGACATCTCGGGAGCCGTGGCTCCGGAGATGTCAGGTCAGCCGGACGCTCTCGCCCAGAAAATCGAGAAAGGCGCGCACCCGCGCCGGCAGATGCCGGCCCTGGCCGACATAGACGGCGTGGGTCGGCTCCTCGTCACCCGGATTGAATGCCTCCAGCAGCGGCGCCAGTCTGCCGGCCGCTATGTCTTCCGCCACATGCCAGCGCGCCAGCCGGGCGATGCCCGCGCCCGCCAGTGCCATGAGCCGCATCGCCTCACCATCGCTGACCAGCGTGTTGCCGGTGATCGGAATCATGATGACGCGGCCTTCCGCGTCGAGGAACGGCCAGCCATCGAGGTGCCTGACGAAGCCGAAGCCCATGCGGTTGTGTTTGTCGAGATCGGCTGGCGTCAGCGGTATGCCGTGCGTCTCGAGGTAAGAAGGTGCTGCAACAACGACCACCGGGCTTTGCCCGAGCTTGCGCGCCACCAGCCGTGACTCACTCAATGGCCCGGCACGGATGGCAACATCGGCGCGCTCCGCCATCAGGTCGACGACGCTGTCGGTCAGCACCAGATCGACCGAAATCTCGGGGTAGCGTTCCAGGAACCGAGGCAGAAGCGGGACCAGCCGATGCACCCCGAAGGGCACGTAGCTGTTAATGCGCACACGTCCGCGCGGTGAAGCACCGGCCGCTGCCTCCTGCTCGGCTGCCGCCATGTCGGCAAGGATGCGCAGGCCGCTCTCGTAGAATGCTGTGCCTTCCGGCGTCAGTTGCAGCTTTCGCGTCGAGCGGCTGACCAGCCGCGCGCCAAGCCGGGCCTCCAGCCGCGCGATCAGCTTGCTCACCGCCGACGGCGTCATGCGCAACGCGCGTGCCGCGGAGGAGAAACTGCCTTCCTCGACGACGCGCACGAACACTTCGATCTCGCCGGAGCGATTGACGTCGGGCCTGGCCATTTATGAATCTATTTCACAGAAAATATGCCCAAGGCAAGCCTGGTTCACAATGCAGGGAAGCACGATCTCAGGGGTCGGGGCGCGGGACGGCGCTCTTCGCCATCGAAGTGGAAACCGCCATGCCTCTTGCTCTCTACGCCCTCGCCGCCGGTGCCTTCGGCATCGGCGTCACCGAATTTGTTATCATGGGTCTGCTGCTCGATGTCAGCAAGGATCTCGGCGTTTCGATTTCGGCTGCCGGCCAGCTCATTTCGGGCTATGCGCTTGGCGTCGTCATCGGCGCGCCCTTGCTGACCATCGCCACCGGCAACTGGCCGCGCAAGACCGTGCTTCTGGCGCTGATGGCGATCTTCACGTTCGGCAATCTCGCCTGCGCGCTGGCGCCCGACTACTGGACGCTGATGGGCGCCCGCATCATCACCGCCTTTGCCCACGGCACTTTCTTCGGCGTCGGCTCGGTGGTCGCCACCGGCTTGGTCGCGCCCAACAGACAAGCCTCGGCGATCGCGCTGATGTTCACCGGCCTGACCATCGCCAACATCCTCGGCGTGCCCTTCGGCACCTGGCTCGGCCAGGCCTTCGGCTGGCGCGCGACCTTCTGGGCCGTGACAGTGGTCGGTGTGGCCGCCTTCGCCGTCATCCTGGCTCTGGTGCCACGCAGCCGGACGGCGCCCGAAAAGAGCGACCTGCGCGCCGATCTCGCCGTTTTGCGCCGCACCCCCGTCCTGCTCGGCCTCGCCACCACCGTGCTCGGCTATGCCGGCGTCTTCGCCGTCTTCACTTATATCGCTCCGTTGCTGACCGAGATAAGCGGCTTCAAGGAAGCAGCCGTGTCGCCGATCCTGCTCGTCTTCGGCGGCGGTCTCATCGCCGGCAATTTGCTTGGCGGCAAGGTCGCCGACCGCTGGCTTGTGCCGGCCGTGCTGGGCAGCCTCGTGGTGCTGGCCCTGGTGCTCGCAACGATGACCTTCGCCATCCACAGCCAGGTGATGGCCGTCATCTATGTCGGCCTGCTCGGTGCCGCCGCCTTTGCTACCGTGGCGCCGCTGCAGATGTGGGTGCTGGACAAGGCGCAAGGTGCCGGCCAGAGCCTCGCCTCGTCCTTCAACATCGCCGCTTTCAATCTCGGCAACGCCGCAGGCGCCTGGCTTGGCGGCGCGGTGATTGCCCAAGGGCTTGGCCTGGGTGCCCTGACCTGGGTCGCCGCCTTGCTGCCGCTCACGGCGCTCGGCGTGGCCGGACTGGCGCTGCGTCTCGATCGTACCCCGGCGCTCGGCGCACCTGCCTCCATCCGCTCGTGACTACCCTCGGCAAACCCTTCCGACACCCTTCATACCACCAGGAGTAAAAAGATGGATTATCGACGTCTCGGTGCATCGGGCTTGAAAGTGCCCGCACTCTCATTCGGCGCGGGAACCTTTGGCGGTTCCGGCCCGCTGTTCGGCGCCTGGGGCAACAGCGACGCCAGGGAAGCGCGGCGGCTGATCGACATCTGCCTGGAGGCTGGTGTCAATTTGTTCGACACGGCCGACGTCTATTCGAACGGCGCTTCTGAACAGGTGCTTGGCGACGCGATAAAAGGCCGCCGCGATGCCGTGCTGATCTCGACCAAGACCGCGCTGCCGATGGGCGATGGGCCGGGCGATTACGGCTCGTCACGTTCGCGGCTGATCAGATCCGTGGATGATGCGCTGAGGCGCCTCGGCACCGACTACATCGACCTTTTGCAGCTACACGCCTTCGATGCCGGCACGCCGATCGAGGAGGTGCTGTCGACGCTGGACAACCTGATCCGTGCCGGCAAGCTGCGCTATGTCGGCGTCTCCAACTTCTCCGGATGGCAAGTGATGAAGTCGTTGGCGCAAGCCGACAGCCAAGGCTATCCGCGCTATGTCGCCCATCAGGTCTACTATTCGCTGGTCGGCCGCGACTATGAGTGGGAGCTGATGCCGCTCGGCCTCGACCAGGGTGTCGGTGCATTGGTGTGGAGCCCGCTTGGCTGGGGCCGCCTGACCGGCAAGATCCGCCGTGGCCAGCTCCTGCCGGAACAGAGCCGGCTGCACGACACGGCAAGCTTCGGTCCGCCGGTCGAGGACGAGCATCTCTATCGAGTGATGGATGCCCTCGATGTCGTGGCCGAGGAAACCGGCAAGACCGTGCCGCAGATCGCCATCAACTGGCTGCTGCAGCGCCCGACCGTATCGTCGGTCATCATCGGCGCCCGCAACGAGGAGCAGTTGCGCCAGAACCTCGGTGCCGTCGGCTGGACCTTGACGCCGGAGCAGATAAGGCAGCTCGACGCGGCAAGCGAAGTCACCGCGCCCTACCCGTACTTCCCGTATCGGCGGCAGGAAGGCTTTGCCCGGTTGAACCCGCCGGTGGTTTGAGCGCATCGGGCCGTCATGGCGCAAGGTTCGCGGGCCAGCGCCCCCCTCTGGCCTGCCGGACATCTCCCCCTCAAGGGGGGAGATCGGATGTCGCGGCGACTTTCGCCAATCGCAGGCCTAACAAGGGGCGGCGTTGTCGGTGGAGCTGCCAATCTGCCCACTTGAGGGGGAGATGTCCGGCAGGACAGAGGGGGGCGTCGTAGAACGCCGACCTCAAGAAGCCGTTGCTGCGAAACTTGCCCCTAGTGCAGCACAAACTCCCCATCCACCTTGCGCCATTCATTCGGCGCGATCAGCTTCTGGTGGGTGTAGCTGATCGAATGCAGCGGCCCGTCCAGCTTGGCCTTCCAGAATTCGATGAACTTGATCAGCACCGGAAACTTCGGCGCGAGATCGTAGTCCTGCCAGATGAAGCTCTGCAGCAGATGCGGGTGATCGGGAAAGTGATAAAGAATCTTGGCAGTGGTCAAGCCATAGCCTTTGAGCATCAGGTCCATTTCGGCATGGTCGCGCATGACGGTCCCCAGGTTGATTCGCCTGTCCTCCCACGGCTGATTGTGCGCGCCGCTGATTAACCGTCTATTGATTTTTTCTTCATCTGAACCGGCTTTAGCATGCGAAAACATGCAGTTAGCAGCGCACCTCTTCGAGTGCTGACAGCCCTGGAGAAGCCCCTGCGGCATCCCGCCGCGCGAATCCAACGTCTAATGTTGCCGTAACGGCGGAACTGGTAATAATGCCGCCGAATTCGCGGCCGTGTCGCCGCGATCCCGCCGGCATTTCAAGCCGGCGATTGGTTCGGGAGGAAAGTCAGGAATGTCCGAGTTTCATGTCCATCGCGTCCAGCCGGCGTGGAAGAAAAACGCGCTGATCGACAATGACACCTACCTGAAATGGTATGCCGACAGCGTCAAGAACCCGGACAAATTCTGGGGCAAGCACGGCAAGCGCATCGACTGGTTCAAGCCGTTCAGCAAGGTCAAGAACACCTCCTTCGACGGCAAGGTCTCGATTAAATGGTTCGAGGACGGACTGACCAACGTTTCCTACAACTGCATCGACCGGCATCTGAAGAAGCGCGGCAACCAGACCGCCATCATTTGGGAAGGCGACAATCCCTACGACGACAAGAAGGTCACCTATAACGAGCTCTACGAGCATGTCTGCCGGCTCGCCAATGTGATGAAGAAACACGGCGTCAAGAAAGGCGATCGAGTCACCATCTACATGCCGATGATCCCGGAAGCCGCCTATGCGATGCTGGCCTGCACGCGCATCGGCGCCGTCCATTCGATCGTCTTCGGCGGTTTCTCGCCGGATGCGCTGGCCGGCCGCATCGACGACTGCAAGTCGACCTTCGTTATCACGGCTGACGAAGGCCTGCGCGGCGGCAAGCCGATCCCTTTGAAGGAAAACACCGACAGGGCGATCGAGATCGCCGCGAAAGCCGGAACGAAAGTCGAAAAGGTGGTGGTCGTGCGACGCACCGGCGGCAAGACCGGCTGGGTTTCAGGCCGCGACGTCTGGTATCACGACGAGATCGCGACGGTGAAAGCCGAATGCAAGCCCGAGAAGATGAAGGCCGAGGACCCGCTGTTCATTCTCTACACGTCGGGTTCGACCGGCAAGCCGAAGGGCGTGCTGCACACCACCGCCGGCTATCTCGTCTACGTCTCGATGACCCACCAATATGTCTTCGACTACCATGACGGCGACATCTACTGGTGCACCGCCGATGTCGGCTGGGTAACCGGCCACAGCTACATCGTCTACGGCCCGCTCGCCAACGGCGCCACCACGCTGATGTTCGAAGGCGTGCCGAACTATCCGTCGCAGTCGCGCTTCTGGGAAGTCATCGACAAGCACAAGGTCAATATCTTCTACACCGCGCCGACGGCGTTGCGCGCGCTGATGGGCGCCGGCGATGCGCACGTGAAGAAGACGTCGCGCAAATCGCTGCGCGTGCTGGGTTCGGTCGGCGAGCCGATCAACCCGGAAGCCTGGGAGTGGTATTTCAACGTCGTCGGCAACGGCAAGGTGCCGATCGTCGACACCTGGTGGCAGACCGAGACCGGCGGCATCCTGATCACGCCGCTGCCAGGTGCGACCGACCTCAAGGCGGGTTCGGCGACGCGGCCTTTCTTCGGCATCAAGCCGCAGCTGGTCGACGGCGAGGGCAAGGTGCTGGAAGGTGCGGCCGACGGCAATCTGTGCATCACCGATTCCTGGCCGGGCCAGATGCGCACAGTCTATGGCGATCACGACCGCTTCGTGCAGACCTATTTTTCGACCTACAAGGGCAAGTACTTCACCGGTGACGGCTGCCGCCGCGACGCCGACGGCTATTACTGGATCACCGGCCGCGTCGACGACGTCATCAACGTTTCCGGCCACCGCATGGGCACGGCCGAAGTCGAATCGGCGCTGGTCAGCCATGAGAAGGTTTCCGAGGCCGCGGTCGTGGGCTATCCCCACGACATCAAGGGCCAGGGTATCTACAGCTACGTCACCTTGATGAAGGGTGCCGAACCCACCGAAGAGCTGCGCAAGGAGCTTGTTGCCCATGTCCGCAAGGAGATCGGCGCCATCGCTTCGCCCGACAAGATCCAGTTCGCGCCGGGCCTGCCGAAGACGCGTTCCGGCAAGATCATGCGTCGCATCCTGCGCAAGATCGCCGAGGACGATTTTTCTGCCCTGGGTGACACCTCGACGCTGGCCGACCCGGCCGTCGTCGATGATCTGGTCGCCAACCGGCAGAACAAGAAGAGCTGATGCAGGCCGCGCTGGGC
>NZ_RZQA01000079.1:4171-12239 GCF_004022915.1 Mesorhizobium sp. M7A.F.Ca.US.006.04.2.1 | reverse complement strand
CTTCGTGCGCTTCCTGGGCGTTCTTGGCTTTGGCCGTATATTGGCGCGGCTTTTCCGGCAGGTATTTCGGACCGAATTCCTTGGCAATGGCATCGCGTGCGGCGTCGATCGCCTCGGGTGCCATCTGTACGCCGTCGGTTCGCATATAGGTGATCAGACCGGTGGTCTCACCGCCGATCTCCATGCCTTCATAGAGGCGTTGCGCCACCTGCATGGTGCGGCTGGCCGAGAAGCCGAGACCCGACGAGGCGGCCTGCTGCAGCGTCGAGGTGGGGAAGGGCGGGCCGGGATTGCGCTTGGTCGGCTTGGCTTCCACCGACACCGCCTTGAAGGTCGCGCCTTCGAGCATCGACTTGATGTCGTCGGCCTGCGCCTTGTTTGAAATGTCGAGCTTTTGCAGCTTCTTGCGATCGAAGGCGGTCAGCCGCGCTTCGAAATTCTCGTTGCGCGGCGTGCCCAGCAGTGCAGCGATCTGCCAGTATTCCTCGCGGATGAAGCGCTCGATCTCGGATTCGCGGTCGCAGACGAGACGCAGCGCAACCGACTGGACGCGTCCGGCCGAACGGGCGCCCGGCAGTTTGCGCCACAGCACCGGCGACAGCGTGAAGCCGACGAGATAATCCAGCGCCCGGCGGGCGAGATAGGCATCGACCAGCGGCGCATCGATCTGGCGCGGATTGGCCATCGCTTCCAGCACCGACGATTTGGTGATGGCGTTGAAGACGACGCGGCTGACCGGCTTGTCCTTCAGCGCGCGCTTCTGCTTCAGAACTTCCAGCACATGCCAGGAAATCGCTTCGCCTTCGCGATCCGGATCGGTGGCGAGGATCAGTCCGTCGGCGTCCTTGACCGCCTTGGCGATGTCGGCGAGGCGCTTGCCGGAGGCGGTGTCGACCGCCCAGGACATGGCGAAATCCTCATCCGGACGCACCGAGCCATCCTTGGCCGGCAAGTCCCTGATATGGCCGAACGAGGCCAGAACCTTGTAGTTCTTGCCGAGGTATTTGTTGATTGTCTTCGCCTTGGCCGGCGATTCGACGACGACGACGTCCATGAGGTCTCATATCAGCTGTGGTGCGGCAGAAGAATTCCGCTGCGCGCGACGAAATCTCGTTCTATTTGTCGCTCACATGGCCGCGCTTTTGCATCCGGTCAAGGGGAAGCGCCCAAATTGCGGGCCGGTCCGCAGCAATACACTCTTAGAGTGTATGGAGAAAATCACAGAATTTGGGAAAGGCAGATGGTGGGCCTGAGTCAGCGGAAACGACCCGATTCATTTTTCCGCCGAGTCGTTGAAATGCTGCCCAAACCAGGACGGGCGACATTATAACGCTGTTCGATGCCGGCCGCCGGGTGGCATGGAGATGCCCGGCGACCAGCCCTTGTCCCGCCAGCAGCGGGACTGGCGTGCTTAGTCGGCCTTGACGATATGCCAGACTTCGCCGACGCCGTCGCCGGTCACATCGCCGGGCTTTTTGTCCTTTATGAAGGTGTAGACCGGCTTGCCGTCATAGGCCCACATCTTGGTGCCGTCGGTGCGGTCGACGACGCTCCACTCGTCATCCGCCTTGGCGCCGGCTTCGGCTTTCAGCGGCGGCCAGTTGGTGGCGCATTTGTCGTAGCAGTTGCTCTTGCCCTTCTCGTCCTTGTCATAGGTGTAAAGCGTCATGCCATTGGCGTCGGTGTAGATCTTGGCGCCATTGACCTCGGCTTCCTTCCACGCGTCGGCAGCGAAGGATGCGGCGGTGCTGAGCAGAAGCGCTGCCAGTCCTGCGGTTATGGTTTTCATGGAAATCTCCTGACTGATATCTGGAGACGCGCGGGAAATCGCGGCCTCACAGCATCAACGCCTGCGGGCTGTCGTTTCTTCCTGGCAAGTGCGTCGGGCAATGGATGATCTTGCCAACACAATGGTGATTGGTGGACAAGGCTGCGCGTCGCTATATCGGCGTCACGACATTGGAGTTCTTGGAAATGGCATTGGACATCGGCTATGTCAGCGCGGTCGGGGCTGGGGCGATTTCGTTCCTGTCGCCTTGCGTGCTGCCGCTGGTGCCGCCTTATCTCTGTTATATGGCCGGCGTCTCGGTCGACGATTTCCGTGGCAATGCGGGTGCGACAGCGCGTGAAGGCGCACGCGGCGCGCTGATCTATTCTTCGATCGCCTTCGTGCTCGGCTTCTCGACCGTCTTTGTCGCGCTCGGCGCCGGCGCCTCGACCATCGGCCGGCTGCTACGCGTCTGGCAGGAGCCGCTGGCCATGGGCGCAGGCGTGCTGATCATCCTGATGGGCCTGAATTTCCTCGGCGTCCTGCGCATTCCGCTGCTGTCACGCGAGGCGCGCTTCCAGTCACAGGGAAAGCCGGCAAGTGCGGTCGCGGCCTATGTCATGGGGCTGGCTTTCGCCTTCGGCTGGACGCCCTGCATCGGCCCGGTTCTGGGACCGATCCTGACGCTGGCCGGCGGCCGTGAAACGGTGGGCGAGGGCGCGCTGCTGCTCG
The DNA here is from genome assembly GCF_004022915.1 of Mesorhizobium sp. M7A.F.Ca.US.006.04.2.1. Taxonomy (NCBI): domain Bacteria; kingdom Pseudomonadati; phylum Pseudomonadota; class Alphaproteobacteria; order Hyphomicrobiales; family Phyllobacteriaceae; genus Mesorhizobium; species Mesorhizobium sp. M7A.F.Ca.US.006.04.2.1. Next base: position 9,739 of record NZ_RZQA01000079.1, on the reverse strand, counting down.
CCGCCTATTCGCTCGGGCTGGGCATCCCGTTCCTGATCGCCGCGCTGTTTTCCGGCGCCTTCATGCGCTTCCTCGGCAAATTCCGCGTCCATCTCGGCCGCGTCGAAAAGGCCATCGGCGCGCTGCTGGTGATCGCCGGCGTGTTTTTTCTGACTGGTGGCGTGCAGACCGTGTCGTATTGGCTGCTGGAGAATTTTCCAGTGCTGGGGCGGCTGGGGTAGTCTCCCCCGCACGGGAACGATGCACACCAGCCCGCATTTGCAGTGCCGTTGACCAACACTTTTTCGAGCCGGGAGGCGAGAATGGTAGCCAAGGCGGATGTGCGAAAATTCTTCAAGGCCTATGAGAAAATCTACAATGACGCGATCGCCGACACCGTCGATCTCAACGACGTCGCGGACATGTATTCGGCGGGTTTTGTCTCGGTGACGCCGGCGGCGGTCATGGTTGGCGAGAATGGCGAGCAGTTGAAGGCCATTATGACAAAGGGTTTTGAGGCCTATCGTGCCCTCGGCAGCAAGAGAATGACCTGCGTCGATGTCTCGGTGATGCCAATCGATCAGGACCATTGCGTGGCTGAGGTAAACTGGTCCGGTGACTATGAACGCAAGGATGGGAGTCTCGTGACCATCGACTTTGCGATCAACTATCTCGTCGAAAAGCGCGATGGCAAGCTGAAGGTGTTTGGCTGGATATCGGGTGACGAGCAGGCGGAATTCAGGAAACACGGCCTGTTGTAGGGGTGCTGACTGCCGAATTCTGTCCTAAGACCCGCTGATTAAGAGTCAGCTGCTCCGCCATCTCACCGGAATTTAACCGCATTGGTGAAGCATGGGCCCACTGCTACCCTGTCTTGATTCCCAACCCTTTCATATGGTTGCCCATCCATGAGCCAGAGATCCTGCCTGTCCGTCATCCTCGCCGCCGGCGAAGGCACGCGCATGAAGAGCGTGCTGCCGAAGGTGCTGCACCAGATTGCCGGGCTGCCGATGGTCGCCCATGTGGTGAAGGCAGCGGAAGAGGCGGGTGCCGGCAGCCAGGCACTGGTGATCGGCCATGGCGCCGACGAGATGCGCAAGGCCGCGGCAAAGTTCGCGCCCAAGGCCGAGACTTTCGTGCAGGAAAAGCGCCTTGGCACCGCGCACGCCGTGCTTGCCGCGCGCGATGCAATATCAAAGGGTTATGACGATATCCTGGTCATGTTCGGGGACACGCCGCTGATCGATGCAGATGCGCTGACCATGGCGCGGCTGAAACTGGCTGAAGGCGCTGCCGTCGTCGTGATCGGCTTCCGCCCGCCCAGTCCGACTGGTTATGGCCGGTTGATCGAAAAGGACGGCAAGCTGACCGCCATCCGCGAGGAGAAGGACTGCTCCGAGGAGGAGAGGAAAATAACCTTCTGCAATGCCGGCATGATGGCGGTGGCCGGCGCCCATGCGCTGGCGCTGCTCGATCGGGTCGGCAACAAGAATGCAAAGGGCGAGTATTATCTCACCGACATTGTCGAGATCGCCAGTGCGCGAGGCCTCGATGTCGTGGCCACCGAAGCCAGTTTCGAAAGCGCACTCGGCATCAACAACCGCGCCGAACTGGCGCAAGCCGAAGCTATCTGGCAGGCGCGCCGGCGGCATGAGGCGATGCTGTCGGGCGTGACGCTGATCGCGCCGGAGACCGTGTATTTCTCGCATGACACCGAGATTGGCACTGATACCATCGTCGAGCCCAATGTCTGGTTCGGTCCGGGTGTGAAGATTGCCACGGGCGCCAAGGTCCATGCCTTCAGCCATATCGAGGGCGCCACCATTGCGTCGAATTGCGATGTCGGGCCGTACGCGCGGCTGCGGCCGGGCGCCGATCTCAGGAACAAGGCCAAGGTCGGCAATTTCTGCGAGGTCAAGCAGGCGGTCATCGAAGAGGGCGCCAAGGTCAACCATTTGACCTATATCGGCGACGCCCGTGTCGGTGCTGGGGCCAATATCGGCGCCGGCACCATTACCTGCAATTATGACGGCTATTCGAAATTCTTCACGGACATCGGCGAGGGCGCTTTTGTCGGCTCCAATTCGTCGCTGGTGGCGCCTGTCACCATCGGCAAGGGCGGCTACATCGCCTCAGGCAGCGTGATCACCGAAAGCGTGCCCGACGACGCGCTGGCCTTCGGCCGCGCCCGCCAGAAGACCATTCCAGGCAAGGGCAAGGAGTTGCGCGAGCGCTTTGCTTCGGCGGCGGCGGCGAAGAAAAAGTAAGACCAGCCCGCAACCGAACGATTGCAGTAACCGGATTGCAAGAGCGGCCTGTCATGGTGCATCGACAGAATGAGCGTTCCGTTATACGGGACGAAATGCAATGTGACTTTCCACGGCAGGCCGGCCATCCCTAAATAGCGCTGGTTTTCCGGGGAATCGGGGGCTTTCTGCATGTGCGGTATCGTTGGAATCGTCGGCCACTCGCAGGTTGCGCCGCTCATCGTCGATGCGCTGAAGCGGTTGGAGTACCGTGGCTATGATTCGGCCGGCGTCGCGACCATCGAGCGTGGCGAACTCGCCCGCCGCCGCGCCGAAGGCAAGTTGATCAACCTGGAGCGCCGGCTCAAGGACGAGCCGCTCGATGGCACGATCGGCATCGGCCACACGCGCTGGGCGACGCATGGCGTGCCCAACGAGACCAATGCGCATCCGCATTTTTCCGACGGCGTCGCCATCGTCCACAACGGCATCATCGAGAATTTCGCCGAACTGCGCGACGAACTGGTCCGCGACGGCTATTCTTTTTCGTCGCAGACCGACACCGAGGTCGTGGCGCATCTGGTGGCCCGCGAACTCGCCAAGGGGCTGAAGCCGGTCGAAGCCGCGCACCAGGCGCTGAAGCGGCTGGAAGGCGCATTTGCGCTGGCGATCATGTTCAAAGGCGACGAGGATTTGATCGTCGGCGCCCGCAATGGTCCGCCTTTGGCCGTCGGCCATGGCGATGGCGAGATGTTCCTGGGCTCCGACGCCATCGCGCTCGCCCCGTTCACCAATTCGATCACCTATCTCGAAGATGGCGACTGGGCGGTGGTGCGCCGCAATAGTGTTGAGATCTTCGATATCGGCGGCACAAAGGTAGAGCGCAAACGCCAGCAGTCGCTGTCGACCAGCTTCATGGTCGACAAGGGCAACCGACGCCATTTCATGGAAAAGGAAATCCATGAGCAGCCCGAGGTGATCTCGCACACGCTGGCGCATTACGTGGATTTCGTCTCCGGAGTGTCGAAGCCGCTCGACCTGCCGTTCGACTTCGCCAAAATTGGTCGGCTGGCGATCTCGGCCTGCGGCACGGCGTATCTGGCCGGCCTGATCGGCAAGTACTGGTTCGAGCGCTACGCGCGCCTGCCCGTCGACATCGATGTCGCCTCCGAATTTCGTTACCGCGAAATGCCGCTCTCGGAGAACGATGCGGCGTTTTTCATCTCGCAATCGGGCGAGACCGCCGACACGCTGGCCTCACTGCGTTATTGCCGCAAAGCCGGCATGAAGATCGGCGCGATCGTCAATGTGCGCGAATCGACCATGGCGCGCGAATCCGACGTCGTGCTGCCGACGCTTGCCGGACCCGAGATCGGCGTCGCCTCGACCAAGGCCTTCACCTGCCAGCTTTCCGTGCTGGCCGCGCTTGCGGTGCGCGCCGGCGTGGCGCGCGGTATGATTTCGAAGGAACAGGAGAAAACCCTGGTGCGCGCGCTTTCGGAAGCGCCGCGCTACGCCAACCAGGTGCTCAAGCTTGAAGAGCAGATCGAGCGGATCGCGCGCGAACTCTCGCGCTACAAGGACGTGCTCTATCTCGGCCGCGACACCAACTTCCCGCTGGCCATGGAAGGCGCGTTGAAACTCAAGGAAATCTCCTACATCCACGCCGAAGGCTATGCAGCCGGCGAACTGAAGCATGGGCCGATCGCGCTGATCGACGAGAACATGCCTGTCATCGTCATCGCGCCGCATGACCGGATCTTCGAGAAAACCGTTTCCAACATGCAGGAAGTGGCGGCGCGCGGCGGCAAGATCATCCTGATCACCGACAGCAAGGGCGCAGCGCGCAGGTGAGCGTGAAGACGATGGAAACAATCGTGCTGCCGGATGTGCCCGAAATCATCTCGCCGATCATCTATGCGCTGCCGATACAGATGCTGGCCTATTTCACCGCCGTGTTCATGGGCACCGACGTCGATCAGCCACGCAATCTGGCGAAATCGGTGACGGTGGAATAGGTTTTGCCTTCCAGACCGGAGGTTGGGCCGAATGGCATCGAAGTTCGCACGTCCAGTTCATCCTGGAGAATTCCTGCGTGAAGAATATCTCGTCCCGCTCGGCATGAGTGCAGGCGCGCTGGCGAAAAAGCTCAACCTTCCGCGCACCCGTATCGAACGCATTGCCAAGGAAGAGATCGGCCTGACTCCCGATACCGCTCTTCGCCTCGCCAGATTTTTCAACACCACGCCCGAATTCTGGATGAATTTTCAACAGGCCTATGAGCTTGAAACCGAAGCCAGAAAGCTGGCGCCGGAGCTCGAGAAGATTGAGCCGTTGGAAGTAGCGGCATAATCGGCTCTTTAAAAACTTCGCAGTTCCAAAGCTTCGTCCGGTTCACTAATGTTGCGCTGCAACCCGCGCTCCGGTGAACCATGTCCGATGCTCCCAAGACCTCCGGCATGACCCGGCTGAGGAACTATTTCCTCACGGGCTTCATCGTCTGCGCGCCCTTGGCGATCACCGCCTACATTGCCTGGTCGTTCATCGGCTGGGTCGATTCCTGGGTGAAGCCTTATATTCCGGCCCGCTACAGCCCTGACACCTACCTGTCGTTTCCGGTGCCGGGGTTCGGACTGATCGTGGCGCTTATCCTGATCACGCTGATCGGTTTCCTGACGGCAAACATCGTCGGCCGCGCCATCGTCAATTTCGGCGAGCGCCTGCTTGGCCGCATGCCGCTGGTGCGCGGCATCTACGGCTCGCTGAAACAGATTTTCGAGACCGTGCTGTCGAACAAGGGTGACATGTTCCGCCAGGTCGGGCTGGTCGAATATCCGCGCAAGGGCGTGTGGTCGCTGGTGTTCGTCGCCAGTGAAAAGGAAACCGAGATCAACCAGAAGCTCGACCAGGAAGGCGATCCGCTGATCGCCGTATTCATGCCGTGCACGCCAAACCCGACCACGGGCTTCCTGATGTATGTGCCGAAGTCGGACATCGTGCTGCTCGACATGACGATCGAGGATGGCGCCAAGCTGATCGTCTCCGCCGGTCTGGTGGCGCCCGAAGTAAAGCAAATGGTTGTCGTGAATGGCGAGCCGATCGAAGGGATGCTGGCCAACCCTTCGGTTGCCGCCCTGGATCAGCCGGCGCGCAGAAGCCGCACGGCTTCGTCGCGACCGAACAAGTAAAGCAGCAGGCGCAACGCCTCACCACGCTGCGATTGCAGCTCCGGATCGCGTGACAGGATCAGCCTGGCATCGTCGCGGGCGGCCTCCAGAAGGTCGGCATGCGCCTCGATGCGAGCCACCTGGAAGCCCGGCGTGCCCGACTGGCGGGGGGCCCC
>NZ_RZQA01000079.1:0-4161 GCF_004022915.1 Mesorhizobium sp. M7A.F.Ca.US.006.04.2.1 | reverse complement strand
ATTCGCCTTCGCCGCGCAGCTTCAGGTCCTCCTCGGCGATCAGGAACCCATCCTCGGTCTCGCGCATCACCGACAGCCGGCGTTTTGCGGTCTCGCCGAGCGGGTCCTTGTAGAGCAGCACGCATGAGGAAGGCTTGTCACCGCGTCCGACCCGGCCGCGAAGCTGGTGCAGTTGGGCAAGGCCGAAGCGCTCTGCATGCTCGATGACCATGACGGTGGCGTCCGGCACGTCGACGCCGACCTCGATGACGGTGGTGGCGATCAGGATGCGTGTCTCGCCCTGCTTGAAGGCGCGCATCGCCTCGTCCTTCTCTGCACCCTTCATGCGGCCGTGAACGAGACCGATGCGATCGCCGAACAATGGTTTCAGCGAGGCGAAGCGGTCTTCGGCCGACATCAGTTTGATCTCTTCGGATTCCTCGACCAGCGGACAGATCCAGTAGATCTTCTGGCCGCCGGCGACGGCGTCCACCATGCGGTCGACCAGTTCGTCGAGCCGCTCGAGCGGCAGCGTAACGGTACGGATCGGCTGGCGGCCGGCCGGTTTTTCCGTCAGTTTCGACACGTCCATGTCACCGAAAGCGGTCAGCACCAGGGTGCGCGGGATAGGAGTGGCCGTCATCACCAGCATGTCTGGCGCGTCGCCCTTGGCGGTGATGGCAAGCCGCTGATGGACGCCGAAACGATGCTGCTCGTCGATGACGGCAAAGACGAGGTCTTTGAAGGTGACGGTCTCCTGGAACAGCGCGTGGGTGCCGACGACGATGTCGATCTCGCCGCTTGCCAGGCCGGCCAGCGTATCCGCGCGTTCGCGGCCCTTCTCGCGACCGGTGAGGATGGCGATGCGAAGCCCTACCTTGGCGGCAAGCGGCGTGATGGTCGCAAGATGCTGGCGCGCCAGGATTTCGGTCGGTGCCATCAAGGCTGCCTGGCCGCCGGCCTCGACGGCACGCGCCATGGCCAGCAGCGCGACGACGGTCTTGCCGGAACCGACATCGCCCTGGAGAAGCCGCAGCATGCGCTCTGGGTCGGCGAGGTCGGCATTGATTTCGGCCAGCGCAAACTCCTGGCTTGATGTCAGCGAATAGGGCAGTGCGGCCCGCAGTTTTTCGACGATGCGGCCGTCGCCGACCAGGGGTCGCCCGGACAGCCTGCGGACTTTCGCTCGCACCAGCGCCAGCGAGACCTGGCCCGCCAGCAACTCGTCATAGGCGAGCCGCCGCCAGGCGGCACCATCGATGGAGACGTCAATCGGGTCAGCCGGATTGTGGATGCGGGCAAGCGCATCGCCAAAGGCCGCAAAGGTGTGCCGCCGCATGAAGGCGCCGTCCTGCCATTCGGGAAATTCAGGCACGCGCGTCAGCGCCTGGCCGATCGCCCGGCGCAGCACCTTGCCCGAGAGCCCGGCTGTCAGGGGATAGACCGGTTCGACCAGCGGCAGGTTTTCCGCCTCGCTGGCCAGCGCAATATGGTCGGGGTGGACCATGCTCGGGCGGCCGTTGAACCATTCCATGCGGCCCGAGACCACGACATGCTCGCCCTCGGGCATCGCCTTTTCGAGATAGGAGGCGTGAGCATGGAAGAAGGTCAGCGCGATCTCTCCGGTATCGTCATGGGCGAAGACCCGGTAGGGAACCGACCTATTGCCACGCGGTGGCGGCTGGTGGCGGTCGATGCGCACATCGAGCGTGACGATCTGGCCTTCCGCGGATCCCGCGATACCAGGCCGACTGCGCCGGTCGATGACGGTGTGCGGCAGCACGAACAGAAGATCGCCGGCACGCGCCGCGCGGTCGCCGAGATCGGCCGGAACAACCTTCTCGATCAGCGCACCGACTTTCGGTCCGACGCCTGCAAGCGACGTGATCGGGACAAACAAGGGATCGAGGATGGTCGGACGCATGATGTCAGCTTATGTTGCGACGGCGGCAGCGCAAGGCTGACAGCCCCTTCTATCCACGCTATATGCGCCGCAGCAAGCAAGGATGCGGTACGATGACCGGAACGACGAGATCAAGCGAGGGGCTGGACGTGCGCCGCCGCAAGCTTCTGTTTCGCTCCTGGCATCGCGGCATGCGCGAGATGGACCTGATCCTCGGCACTTTCGCCGACGCTGAGATCGGCGTCTTGACCAACGAGGAAATCGACCAATATGAGAGGCTCCTCGACATTCCCGATACCGAATTCCTGCCCATGGTCACCGGCGAACGCCCGGTTCCGGCCGATATCGATTGTGCCGTCCTGCGAAAGATCCTGGCTTTCCGCCGCTCTCTGACATTCTGAACACAAGCAATTCCAGGAAAAGTACGAAGCGGTTTTCCATTCGGAATTGCGATAAAACAAGACCGTGATTTCATGAGCCTCATTCCCACCATCGGTCTGCCGAAAGGCCGCGCCGGTCAGTTCATCGTCGATGGCGTCGCCGACGGCTACGAAGCCTTTGCGCTGGTGCAGGCGGCGCTCGAGATCGCGCCCGACAAGCCGGTTCTGTTCGTCGCGCGCGACGGTCAGCGCCTGCCGGCGATCATCGAGGCATTGTCTTTCGCGGCCCCCGGCCTGCCGGTGCTGGAACTGCCGGCCTGGGATTGCTTGCCCTACGACCGCGTCTCGCCCGGCTCCGATGCGGCCGCCAAGCGCCTCGATGCGCTGACCGCCATGATCGCTCTGGCGAAGAAGCCGCACCGCGCCGTCATCCTCACCACCGCCAATGCGCTGCTGCAGCGCATTCCGCCGTCCGAGTTGGTCGAGGCGCAGACTTTTCATGCCAGGCCCGGCAACCAGATCGACATGAACGCACTGGTCTCGCGGCTGGAAACGTCTGGTTTCGAGCGTGTGCCGACAGTGCGCGGCATCGGCGAGTTCGCGGTGCGCGGCGGCATTCTCGACCTGTTCGCTCCCGGCTGGACCGAGGCGCTCAGGCTCGATTTCTTCGGCGACACGCTGGAATCGATCCGTGTGTTCGACGCCGCCACGCAGCGCACCACCGGTCAACGCAAGTCGATGGCGCTGCAAGCGATGAGCGAGGTGGCGCTGACGCCGGAAACCATCAGCCGCTTCCGCCGCTCCTATATCGAAGCCTTCGGGGCACCGCAGCGCGACGACGGGCTCTATGCGGCGGTCAGCGAAGGGCGTCGCTTCGCTGGCATGGAGCACTGGCTGCCGTTCTTCTACGAACGGCTGGAGACGGTGTTCGACTATCTGCCTGACACGCCTGTCATCTTCGACCATCTGGCGCATGAGGCGCTGGCCGAGCGCCACACGCTGATCCTCGATCACTACGAGGCGCGCAGGAAGCAGGCCGACGGCGCGCTGAAGGATGCGGTGCCCTATAAGCCAGTCGCGCCGGACCTGCTCTATCTCTCCCCGGAAAACCTGATCACCTCGCTCGGGCCGCGCGAAGCGATCGACTTTACGCCATTCGACGCGCCCGACGTTGGCGCCAAGAAGGTCTATCACGCCGGTTCGCGCCACGGCCGCAGCTTCGTCGAGGAGCGCGCCGATCCGAACGCCAACGTGTTCGATGTCGTCGTCAAACACATCGCCGATGAGCGCGCGGCGCGCCGCCGCGTCGTCATCGCCGGCTGGACCGAAGGCTCGCTCGACCGGCTTGGCCAGATCCTCGCCGAACACCATCTCGGCAACCTCAAGCAGGTCGTGACGCTGGCGGAAGCCGAAAAGCTCGAGCCGGGGCAGGCGGCCCTGGCCGTGCTGCCCCTCGAATCCGGCTTCGAGACCGAAAAACTGGTCGTCGTCGCCGAACAGGACATTTTGGGCGACCGGCTGATCCGGCGCTCGAAACGCAAGAAGCGTCCCTCGGATTTCATTGCCGAGGCCTCGGCGCTGTCGGCCGGCGACATTGTCGTCCATGCCGACCACGGCATTGGCCGTTTCATTGGCCTGCGCACCATCGAAGCGGTCGGCGCACCGCATGACTGCCTGGAAATCCACTATGCCGGCGACGACCGGCTGTTCCTGCCGGTGGAAAACATCGAACTCCTGTCGCGCTACGGTTCTGACACGGCCGAGGCGACGCTGGACAAGCTTGGCGGCGGCGCCTGGCAGTCGCGCAAAGCGCGGCTGAGAAAGCGCCTGCTCGACATGGCCGGTCAGTTGATCCGCATCGCCGCCGAGCGGCAGATGCGCTCGGCGCCGCCACTGGTG
>NZ_RZQA01000799.1:0-2996 GCF_004022915.1 Mesorhizobium sp. M7A.F.Ca.US.006.04.2.1 | reverse complement strand
ATCCCATGCTGGACAGACGCAGATTTTTGATGAGCACCGCAGCCGTGGGTGCCGGGCTGATGACGTCGCATCTTTCTCCCGCTTTGGCCGAAGGCGCGCCCCAGATACAGCTCTTCGTGCCTGCCGCACCGGGTGGTGGCTGGGACCAGACGGCGCGCACGATCGACCAGGTGCTGCGCAGTGAAAAGCTCATCTCGGGTTCGCAGATCACCAATGTCGGCGGCGCCGGCGGGACTGTCGGGCTGCCGCAATTCATCAGCCAGTGGAACGGCAAAGGCAATTCCCTGATGGTTGCCGGCATGGTCATGGTTGGCGCCATCATTGCCAACAAGGCCGCCAACAATCTGACGCAGGTCACCCCGATCGCCCGCCTTACCGGCGAGTTCGAAGCCTTGGTCGTGCCGGCGGAGTCGCCGTTCAAGACGGCCGCTGATTTCGTCGCCGCGCTCAAGGCCGATCCGACAAAGGTTCCTGTCGCCGGCGGCTCCGCAGGCGGTTCCGATCACATCCTGTTCGGCCTGATTGCCAAGACTGTCGGCGTGCCGGCGACAAACCTGTCCTACGTGCCGTTCGCCGGCGGCGGTGAGGCGTTGTCGGCGCTGCTCGGCAACCAGGTCGCGGCCGGCATCTCCGGCTTTGGCGAGTTTTCCGAGCAGGTCAAGGCGGGCGCGCTGCGGCTGCTCGCCATCTCGGCAGACAAGCGCCAGGACGGCATCGATGCGCCGACGCTGAAGGAGGCCGGCATCGATGTCGAACTGTTCAACTGGCGCGGCGTCTTCGCACCGCCGGGTATTTCCGACGCCGACAAGGCAGCGATGATCACCCTGATCGAGACCATGGCCAAGAGCGACGCGTGGGCGACCGAATGCAAGAACCGCAACTGGACGCCGATCCTGCTCACCGGCGACGACTATGCGAAGTTCGTCACCGAGGATTCAGCCCGCATCGAGGCGATCCTGAAGGATCTCGGGCTCGCCTGATCCATCGTCATAGGGGCGGCGCAGGTCGCCCCTTCTCGCATGAAATGCAAGCCGGCATGACCCTGCGGTGGGGAGCAAGCATGCGGCGCCGGGCATTTTCGCCAACCATACTTGGCCAGCTCTCCTGGGGAGGACAATCATGAGCACCAGCGACCAGCAGCCGGCGCCGTCGCGGCTTGCCGTGCCGGAATTGTTGATAGGCATCGGGCTCCTGGCCTGCGCCGGCGCCGTTGCCTGGCAGACGCTGGCGATCCCGGTGTCGCCGCTCTACTCCAAGGTCGGCCCGACCGTCTTTCCCTACCTTACCATGGTTGGCCTGGTGGTACTTTCGCTGTTGCTCATCCTTGCCGCGCTTCGCGGCGGCTGGCAGCCGGAGGAGGAAAAGGAGACGCCGACCGACTGGAAGGCAATGGGCTTCGTCGTTATCGGCCTGATCGCCAATCTGCTGCTCATCCAACCGCTCGGCTTCACGGCGGCATCCGTCATCATGTTCGTGCTCGTCTGCTACGGCTTCGGCAGCAAGCGTACGCTGCGGGACGTCGTGCTCGGCCTTATCCTGGCGCTGGCCGCCTATTTCGGCTTCGCCAGGGCGCTCGGCGTCAACATCGGTGCCGGTTTCATCGAGAACCAGCTGAACACGGTCATCGATGCGTTCATCACCATGTTGAGGGGCTGACGCCATGGAAACGCTCGGACATCTGGCACATGGCTTCTCGGTCGCCTTCACCCCGGTCAACCTTCTGTGGTGCCTGCTCGGCACCACGCTTGGTACCGCCATCGGTGTGCTGCCCGGTCTTGGGCCGGCGCTGACCATCGCGCTGCTTTTGCCGATCACCTATCAGGTGGCGCCGGAGGCATCCTTCATCCTGTTTGCCGGCATCTATTACGGCGCCATGTACGGCGGCTCGACGACGTCGATCCTGCTCAACACGCCCGGCGAAAGCGCCACCATCGTCACCGCGCTGGAAGGCAACAGGATGGCGCGTTCCGGCCGCGGCGGTGCAGCCCTCGCCACCTCGGCGATCGGCTCGTTCGTCGCCGGCACGATCGGCACGATGGGCGTCGCTTTCCTGGCGCCGGTGGTGGTCAAATTCGCGCTGGCCTTCGGCCCGGCCGAATATTTCTCGCTGATGGTGCTGGCCTTCATCACCGTCTCGGCGGTGCTCGGCTCGTCTTCCGTTCGCGGCCTGACCAGCCTGTTCGCAGGCTTCGTCATCGGCATGATCGGCGTCGACCTGCAGACCGGCCAGCCGCGCTTCACCTTCGGCATGACCGAACTGCTCGACGGCGTCGACGTCATCATCGCCGCCGTTGGCCTGTTTGCCGTCGGCGAGACGCTGTACATGGCCTCGCGCCGCTATGCCGGCAAGGACGAGATCGTGCCGCTGAAGGGCTCGCTCTACATGACGGCGGCCGAGTGGGGACGTTCGTGGAAACCCTGGCTGCGCGGCGCCGCGATCGGCTTCCCGATCGGCGCCATGCCGGCGGGCGGCGCCGAAATCCCGACTTTCCTGTCCTATGCCATCGAAAAGAAGCTGTCGAAGCACAAGCAGGAGTTCGGCACGGTCGGCGCCATCGAAGGCGTTGCCGGCCCCGAGGCCGCCAACAATGCGTCCGCAGCCGGCGTGCTGGTGCCGATGCTGACGCTTGGCCTGCCGACCTCGGCGACGGCGGCGATCATGCTGTCGGCGTTCCAGAGCTACGGCATCAATCCCGGACCACTGCTTTTGACGACCCAGGGCGACCTCGTCTGGGGGCTGATCGCCAGCCTGTTCATCGCCAACGTCATCCTGGTCATCCTCAACCTGCCGCTGATCGGGCTGTGGGTGCGGCTGCTGAAAATCCCGGCGCCGCAGCTCTATGCCGGCATCCTGGTGTTCGCCACGGTCGGCACCTATGGCATTTCGCAATCGCCCATCGACCTCGTCATCCTCTATCTGCTGGGGGCCGCCGGTTTCCTGATGCGGCGGTTCGATTTTCCGACCGCGCCTGTCATCATCGGCATGATCCTTGGGC
>NZ_RZQA01000798.1:0-2996 GCF_004022915.1 Mesorhizobium sp. M7A.F.Ca.US.006.04.2.1 | reverse complement strand
GTCCTATTCCACCCTTCTGGTTGCCTATGGCGACCGGCTCGACCAGCCGATGATTTTCGACCCCGCCGCCGGGGTTTCGGCAACGTCCAGCGTGTCCGATTACGCCGCCAGTTCGATCGGCTGGTTCGAGGGCGTGCGCCAGCAGGCTTCGACCGCCTCCGACGCCAAGGAAGCGCTGGCGTCGCGCAGCGCCGAGGCGCTGTCCAACGCGACCGGGGTCAATGTCGACCAGGAAATGTCGCTGCTGCTCGACCTCGAACACACCTACCAGGCGTCGGCCCGGATGATGAAAACCGTCGACGACATGATGACGGCCTTGCTCAACGCGGTGGGATAATTCCATGACTTCAGTCTCCTCGGCCGCAATCTCCAATGCCATGCGCTCCCAGCAGATGCGCATGCAGGCCGAACTCGTCAAAGCCACGAAAGAATCCTCGACGGGCAGGGTCGCCGACGTCGGCCTGGCTCTCGGCGGGCGCACCACCCAGGCCGTCACTTTCCAGCGCGATCTTGACCGGCTCAACGTCATCATCGATTCCAACGGCCTGGTCGGCGCCCGGCTCTCCTCGACGCAGACCTCGCTTGGTCAACTCTCGACCGCCGCTCAGACGTTCCTGTCCGCCCTGACCACCGCCTCCTCAAGCGACTCGTCCAACAGCCTCACCCAATCCTCCGGCAAGGCGACCATCCAGCAGCTGACCTCGATCCTCAACACCAGCGTCAATGGCGAATACCTGTTCGCCGGCACCAACACCGACGTCAAGCCAATCAACGACTTCACAGCTGCCGGCTCCCCCGCCAAGGCGGCATTCGACGCCGCTTTCGTCGCCAATTTCGGCTTCACCCAGGATGATCCGCTCGCGGCCGACATCACGGCTGCCCAGATGGACGATTTCATCACCAATGATGTCGCCCCGCAGTTCACGGGCGCTGGTTGGCAGGGCAACTGGTCGAACGCCACCGACCAGCAGATCGTCAGCCGCATCGCACTCAACGAAACCACACCGACGTCGACCAGCGCCAACAGCGCCGGCATCCAGAAGCTCGCAATGGCGGCAGCCATGGTCAGCAGCCTGATGTCCAGCAACGTCAGCCAGGCGGCGAAGAATACGGTTGTCAGCCGCTCCACCACATTGGTTGGCGAAGCGCTGAGCGGCATTGGCCAGCTTCAATCCGAGACCGGCATCGTCCAGAAGCGGGTTTCCGATGCCAACGATCGGATGAAAACGCAGGTCGACCTTTTCGAACGGCACATTCTCGACCTGGAAGCCGTCGATCCGGCCGAAGCCGCGACACGGGTCGCGGACCTGACACAGCACATCGAAACGTCTTTCGCGTTGACCGCACGCCTGCAGCAGCTCAGCCTGTTGAATTACCTGACCTGACAACGCTTAACGGAACGGTAGAGCCCCAACGATGTACCAATTCTCCTACGCCGACATCCAGAGCAACTCCGTTGCCGACGCGAAGGACCGCGAGCGCGAGCTTCTGACCCGCTCGATCGACATGCTGGCGGCAGCAGCAGTGGCCGGCCACGGTTCGATGGAGGCGATAGAGGCGCTTCACTTCACCAACCGCGTCTGGACCGCCTTCGTCGAGGATCTTGGCTCCAGCGACAACGCCCTGCCAAAGGAACTGCGCGCCAACCTCATTTCCATCGGCCTGTGGCTGCTGCGCGAGGCGGAGGACATCCGTCAGGGCCGCACCAACAATTTCGAAGGGCTGATCGAGGTGTCCCAGATCATCAGGGACGGCATTCAATGACCAACACGCTGAAGATATCGCTGAAGCCGAACGAAAAGATCTATATCAACGGCGCCGTCATCCGGGTCGACCGCAAGGTCACCGTCGAATTGATGAACGACGTCCAGTTCCTGCTCGAAAACCACGTGATCCAGGCCGAAGATGCCTCGACACCGCTCAAGCAGCTTTATTTCATCCTGCAGGTCATGCTGATGAACCCGGCCGGCGCCGCCGCCGCACGCGAGATGTTCCGTCGTTCGCTGCCGCTGCTTCTGGCAAGCTTCGAGGACGGCCAGATCTGCAGCGCGCTGAAACAGATCGACCGCATGGTCGGCGAGGACCATATCTACGAAGCGCTGAAGGCGATCCGCGCACTTTATCCGCTCGAACGCCGCGCGCTGGGTGGCAATGACGATATTTCGGGTGCCGAGCGCCCGTTGGCTGTGGGAGCACGATACTGATGAACGTGGACATGACGACGACGATTCCGACCGGCGCCAATCAGGCCACCGCGTCCACCTCGAAGACAGCGGTCGACTACCAGTCCTTCCTGAAGCTTCTGATCGCCGAGATGAAGAACCAGGATCCGACCAAGCCGATGGATTCGACGCAGTATGTCGCCCAGCTCGCCACCTTCTCGCAGGTCGAGCAATCGGTGCAGACCAACACCAAGCTCAACCAGATCATGCAGTCCTCGGCGCTGTCGCAGGCCGACGCACTGATCGGACGCTCGATAACCTCCGCCGACGGCCTAACGACGGGCACCGTGGCTTCGGTGCGCCTCGCCAGCAACGGTCTCATCGCCGTGCTGCAGAACGGCACCGAAGTCGCGGTCGGTCCGGGAGTTTCGGTCAAGGCGGCAAGCTGACGCTTTCGACAGAGAGCCAGTCCCATGAATGAGGCCGACGCTCTCGACATCGTCCAGTACGCGGTATGGACGGTGCTCGTCGCGTCCGCTCCGGTGGTGCTGGTCGCCATGGTGGTCGGCATCGGCATCGCCCTCATCCAGGCGCTGACCCAGGTGCAGGAAATCACCTTGACCTTCGTGCCGAAGATCGTCGCCATCATGCTGGTGGTGGCGCTGACCGGCCCCTTCATCGGCAGCCAGATATCGGCCTTCACCAACGTCATCTTCGAGCGCATCCAGAACGGGTTCTAACCTGTTTTGGGAAGGCGTGCCGCGGCATGCCGTCGTAATTGTCCGAAGACAGACGCCGCCGATCCCCTTGGCGCCTCCGCACGCACGGCAGACA
>NZ_RZQA01000797.1:0-3002 GCF_004022915.1 Mesorhizobium sp. M7A.F.Ca.US.006.04.2.1 | reverse complement strand
CTCTATGAGCACGAGGTTTCTGCAGCCGCAAAAAAACTGATCGCCGACGAGGTCGAAGCGATCTGCATCATGACCATCTTCTCGCACGTCAATCCGGTGCACGAGAAGCGCATCGCGGAAATCTGCCGCGAAGAGGTCGACAAGGCCGGCGCCGACATCATCGTCTACACCAGCCACGAGGTCCGCCCGGTCATCCGCGAGCAGTCGCGGCTGAACTCGGTCCTGATCGAGGCCTACGCCACCTCGCGCGGCCGCAAGCAGCTTAGGGGTATCGAGGACGTCTCGAAGAAATACGGCTTCAAATATGGCGTGCAGACGCTGCTCTCCTTCGGCGGCCTGACCTCGATCAACCATCCGCGCCTGCATGAAACCATGATCTCCGGCCCGATCGGCGGCATCCTCGGTGCTGCCTATGTCGGCAAGCTGATCGGCAATGATTCGCTGATCTGCTCGGACATGGGCGGCACCTCTTTCGACATGGGCGTTATCACGCGCGGCCAGACGCGGATCGAGAACGAGCCGCTGATGGATCGCTTCAAGCTCAACGTGCCGACGCTGCACCTCGATACGATCGGTGCCGGCGCCGGCATGATCCTCAAGGTCGATCCGCTGACCAAGAAAGTCTCGCTTGGACCGGAAAGCGCCGGCTCCGATCCAGGTCCGATTTGCTTCGCCAGGGGCGGCACCGAACCGACCATTGCCGATTGCGATGCGATTCTCGGCCGTCTCAACCCGCACTATTTCCTCGGCGGCAAGGTCGTGCTGCAGGTCGAAAAGGCCCGCCGCGCCTTCCAGGAGAAATGCTCCGACATCCTGGGCGTCGGGCTGGAGGAAGCCGCCGAAGGCATGATCGACATGCTGGAGGCCGACGCCAACAACGCGCTGCGCCGCGTCATTTCGGGCCAGGGCATCCATCCCTCCGAGTTCACGCTGCTGTCCTATGGCGGCTCTGGCCCGCTGCACCTGGCCGGCTGTTCCAGGGGCATCGGCTTCAAGGACATCATCACCTTCCAGTTTGCGGCCGCCTTCTCCGCCTTCGGCTGCACCACGGCTGATTTCATGCGCCGGCATTCGGTGTCGACGCAGCACGACATCCCGTCACGCGCCGATGAGGCGACGCTGGCCGCCTTCGGCGTCAAGGTCACCACGGTCTGGAACGATCTGACCAAGGCCGCGGTCGACGAGATGATCGCCGACGGCCATGCGCGCGAGAAGATCAGGACCGTGCCGTTCCTGATGATGCGCTACACCGGCCAGCTCGAGGATGTCGAAGTCATGGCGCCGCTGGCTGAGGTCAACTCGGCCGACGACATGCGCAGTGTTATCGACGAGTTCGAGGCGGTCTACGCCAAGGTCAATCATCGCGTGTCGCGCTACGGCGAGGCCGGCTTCACCATCACCGAACTCGGGCTGATCGCCACCGCCGACAAGGTCAAACCGGTGCTGCTCAAGCGTCCGCTTGGCAAGTCGGATCCGGCTTCCGCGCACAAGGGCGTGCGTGAGGCCTATATCGGCGGACGCTGGCACAAGGCCAATCTCTACGAGATGGACCTGCTGCAGCCCGGTCACGAAGTCATCGGTCCGGCCATCATCGAACACCCCGCCACCACGCTCGTCGTTCATCCGCAGGACCGCGTCCATGTCGATGAATGGACGCTGCTGCACTACACCCACGCTTGAGAGGGCACCGCCATGTTGGACAAACCTGCCTCGGCCCTGCGCCTTCGCGAAAGACTGCTCGATTCCGAGCGGCTGATGGAAGAGACCGGCTGCTATGACGGCATCACGGAACTCACGCTGCGCAACCAGGATCCGCTGAAGTTCGAGACGCTGCACACCAAGCTGCGCGCCTATTGCGTCTCGGCTCGCGAAATGGCCCGCCGCATCTCGGCCTCGCCCGGCGTGCGCGAAGTCGGCGAGATGGTGGTCGCCATCTATACGCCCGAAGGCGACGCCATCGCGCTCTCCAACGGCATCATGGTGCATGTCCATACGATGAGCCGCTTCATCAAATGGATGATCAAGAACAATTACGAGGAAAACCCGAAAATCCGTGAAGGCGATATCTTCGCCAACAACGACGCCTTCATCGGCACCGTGCAGGTGCCTGATGTCATGGATGTGGTGCCGATCTTCCATGAAGGCACGCTGGTCGGCTGGTCCGGTGCCGTCTGCCACGAACTGGAAGCCGGCGGCATCACGCCGGGCGGCGATGTCTGCCTGGCGCAGGAGCGCTTCACCGAAGGCCTGTTCGTCTGCGCCGAGAAGATCGGCGAGAATGACGAGATCCGGCGCGACTACGTCATCCGCTGCGAGCGCAATCTGCGCATGCCGATCTACTGGGTGCTCGACGAGAAGGCCAAGGTCGCCTCCTGCATCGACATGCGCGAAAGCGTCAAGCAGCTGATCTCCGAGATCGGCCTCGACTACTGGATGAAGGTGTCGAAGGAGTTCATCGAGGAAGGCCGTCGCGCCCAGCTCGCCCGCACCCGCCAGCTCACCGTGCCCGGCATCTACCGCGGCCACACGTTCTACGGCCATGTCACGGCGGGAAAGCCCGGCTTCCAGCTGCTCGGCGATCCCGACTGGCTCTACAACATCCCGATCGAGATGGAGATCACGTCAGACGGCAAGATCACCATGGACTTCGAGGGCACGCAGCCCTGGGGCTACCATTCGATGAACTGCACGCCGGCCGGCATGGATGGCGGCATGTTCGTGACGCTGACCCAGCACATGAATTTCGAAGGCCTGGTCAATGACGGTGCCTGGATGGCGACCGAACTGAAACTGCCGCACGGCACCTGGACCAACCCCGACAACGAGATGGTGGCCACCGCCACCTCATGGGCGCTGCTGCTGCCGGCCTACGGCGTTTTCCAGCGGCTTTTGTCGCGCAGTTTTGTCGCGCGCGGCTTCGTCGAGGAGGCCTTTGTCGGCCAGGTCAACAGCCCGATGATCGAGATGGGCGGCGAAAGCCAATACGGCACGCCGTTCGGCAT
>NZ_RZQA01000796.1:0-3008 GCF_004022915.1 Mesorhizobium sp. M7A.F.Ca.US.006.04.2.1 | reverse complement strand
ATCGTGCCCCACATGATGGAGAAGGGTTACGGACGCATCGTCAACATCAGCTCTGTCGCCGGCAAGGAAGGCAATCCCAATGCGGTCGCCTATTCGTCAATGAAAGCCGGCGTGATCGCGCTAACCAAGTCGCTTGGTAAGGAGTTGGCCGATCGCAACGTCGCCGTCAACTGCGTGACGCCGGCCGTCGCCAAGACACCGGGCGCGATGGCCCAGGCGCCCGAACATATAGCCTATATCCTTGGCAAGATCCCACGCGGGCGCATGCTCGAACTGGAGGAGGCAGCGTCCATGATCTGCTGGCTGGCCACGCAGGAGAATTCCTTCACCACCGGAGCGGTCTTCGACCTGTCGGGCGGACGTGCGACCTACTAACAGGAATGATTGAAGAGGAGATTCCCATGCCTTCATATGTCTTCGAGAACGCGCGCGTGCTTGATGGTTCCTCGGACGACGGGGAGTATGACCGTCATGTACGGGTGTCGGAAGGCATGATTGACGAAGTTTCCGACAAGCCGATTAAGGACGTCAACGCGATCATGATCGACCTGAAGGGCAAGACGCTGATGCCCGGCTTGATCGATTGCCACGTCCACGTTTATTCGGCCGCTGAAGATCCGTCCGCCAGCTCACGTATGCCCAACGAACTGGTGGCGCTGCACGCGGCCAAGATCGTCAAGGGCATGCTGTTGCGCGGCTTCACGACAGTCCGCGACGTCGGTGGGGCGACGCTGGGCTTCAAATACGCGCTTGAAAGCGGTCTGATCGACGGACCCAGGTTGACCATGTGCGGCAAGGCTTTTGTCCAGTCCGGCGGCCATACCGATCCGCGCGAGCGCGGCGACCTGATCTCGGCTGAAACCTTCAACAATCAACTCGGCAACGTGTCGAAGATCGTCGACGGCGTTGATGAGTGTCGCCGCGCGGCGCGCGAGGAGATACGCAAAGGCGCTCAGTTCATCAAGGTGATGGCCGGCGGCGGCGCGGCGCAGCTGCGGATGCCACGCTCATGGAATGCCTATTCGATGGATGAGCTTCGCGCCTTCCAGGAAGAAGCGGAGAACGCCAAGACCTACGTTTGCGTGCACGCACATTCGGACGAGTCAATCGCGCGGGCGCTGGCCTGCGGGATCAAGTCGATCGAGCACTGTACGCTGATCACTCCCGCAACGGCGGCGATCATGGCCGAGAAGGGCGCTTATTCAACGCCGACAATCAGCGCATACGAGGGACAAATCATCGAGGCTGAAAGGCTCGGACTCGACGCTGCCGCCGTTGAGCGCCTGCAGTGGGTGCGTGATCGTGGCCCGGTATCGCTGGAGATCATGCACAACGCCGGTGTAAAGATTTGCCATGGTTCGGATCATCTAGGCTTTCTACATCCACACCAGAACCTGGAATTCAATATCCGCGCCGAGGCGCTGCCGCCCATCGAGGTCATCCGATCGACCACCATCAACGCGGCCGAACTGTGCTTGATGGCTGGCAAGATCGGCACCATCGCCGCAGGGGCCTATGCTGACATGATTGTGATAGACGGCGATCCACTGAAGGACATCTCGCTGCTCGGCGACGAAGGCAAATCCTTCCAGGCGATCATGAAGGGTGGGGTTTTCTATAAGAACGAACTTTCCCACTAATGGTGGACGGATTCGGCAAGATGGAGGCTGTGGCGAGGGCGACGGGCGCGAAAATTCCGCTCCGTCTTTTCGTATAGTCGGGCGACGCGGACATGCGGCCCGCGCGCGATCTGAAGAGACAGCACACTGTACGTTGGCAATCCGGCGCGCGCCGGCAACTGTTGCAGGCGCCGCTGGACGCAGCCGGTGTGGCCTTTCGGTCGGTTATGGCAGCGCCTCCCAATTCAGCCGTGAATACAAGCGGCTATTCGGTGCCTCACCGGTGCAAGATGCCAATTGCGGGGCCTGGTCGGTCAGGAATCGGTGGTCCGTCATGGAAAAATGAACGAACGAGAAGTCGGCTAGGGGAATTCCAAGGAGTGGTCTTCACAGCTCTAGCCTACCGTGAGACCCTTTGGCGTGCGAACTGTATTGGCGGTATGCCGACAAACCGGGTGAATGCAACACTGGAAGGAACTGGCGGAGCCATAGCCGACGGTTTCCGCAACCTCCTTCACGCCGCCATCCCCGCGCCGCAGCATGTCCCTGGCGAGGGCCATCCGCCACATAGCAGGTACTCCATCGGCTGGACGCCGACCTCCCTGCGGAACCTGTCGAAGAACACCGAGCGCGACATGGAGGCCTCCTTCGCCAGTCGCTCCACCGTCCATTCATGGCGCGGGTCGCCGTGAATGCAGGGTATTGCGCTCCCTAGCTGGGCGTCAGCCAATCCACGGAGAAGGCGGTGGGGAGGTCGGAAAGAAAATAGCCTGGCGCATCGCGCGGGTTCAACGGCTCGATCAGCACCCCGATGTTGTGCTGCGCGGCGCTCTTCGATGCGTACCGCAAGTTGCCTTCGAAGGTCGCGAAGGCCTCGTCACCGGTTGCCTTGCCTGCCATCACATGGATGTTGCGACAGCGCGTGGCTGCTGCCCATTGAACCGCCTGGTCAATCGCCGCGCGAGCTTCCGTTTCCCGACCCGGCAGCGCAGCGAGGCCATTGTCACCCGCTCCAACGTCGCCTCTGGCCGTGTTGATGCCAAGAAGCGGAAGGCCAGTTTCGATGAGCGTCTGCGCGATCACCGATGCATCGGTGTCGTATGGCCAATGCATCTCAACGGCGGCAAAACCGAGCCGTTTTGCCGCACGGATCGCGTCTGGAAGCGCGAGGTCACGAAAAAGAAATCCCAGATTGGCCGAAAGCTGCATCAGTCGTCCCACTCCACGTCAAAATATTCCACCAACTCACGAATTTGCGGCGCTGCGAGGATTTTAGGCCGCAAGCCGCGGGTGAGAAGCGTGAGTTTGGCCGTTTCCTCAAGCTCTTCCATCGCGTAGGCGGCGGCTTCGAGATCCTTGCCGGCCACCACGGGGCCGTGGTGGGCCAGC
>NZ_RZQA01000795.1:0-3010 GCF_004022915.1 Mesorhizobium sp. M7A.F.Ca.US.006.04.2.1 | reverse complement strand
GTCCGTAGCCGCGCAGCAGGCGATCGACCAGCAGCTTCTTGTCGACGGCCATCACGGCGGCCTGACGGACGTTCTTGTCCAGCATCGCCTCGATGTCGTTGAAGAAGATCATGCCGATGTCGGAAACGTTCTTGCACGAGCCGGCCAGCCCGTCCTTGGCGATCAGCCGGTCATACTCCTCGTAGGGGATTTCGAGCGTCACTTGCGAGGAGCCGGATTCGATCTCGGCGACGCGGCTTGCCGCGTCGGCGACGAACTTGATCGTCACATTCTCGAAGGCCGGCTTGCCGCCCCAGTAGTTCGGGTTTGCCTTGAGCCGCAGGAAAGCGTTGCGCTCGAACTTTTCCACCATGTAGGGCCCGGTGCCGATCGGCGCCTTCTCGAAACCTTCGGCGCCGACCTTCTCGTAATAGGCCTTCGGCATGATGTAGCCGGTCAGGAACGACATCCATTTGAAATAGACCGGGTCGAACTGCACGACGTCGCCGGTGATCTTGTTGCCGTCGATCTTGAAGTTGTTGACGTTCTTCCAGACGAACTGGATCGGGTTGCCGGTCTTTTCGTCGCCTGCCCGCTGTAGCGACCAGACGACGTCCTCGGCCGTGAACGGCGAGCCGTCATGCCAGGTCACGCCTTCGCGCACCGTCATCATGATCTTGGTGCGGTCGTCGTTCCAGCCCCATTCGGTGAGCAGGCCGGGCGCGAAGGACAAATCGGGCTTCTGCGGGATGAATTGATCGAACACCGACTGGTAAAGCCCCTGGATTGTCGGGTTGACGGCCGACGGGCCGGTGGTTGGATCCCAGGATGGCAGGTTGACGTTGTAGGCGATGGTCAGTTCGCCGGCAGCCGCCCTAGCGATCTGCGGCAGGCCGACGGCGGCCACCCCGAGTGCCGCGGCGCTGTATCCCAGCAATTCACGTCTGTTGATTGTCATGGTCGTTCCCCTTGTTGGTTTTGTTTCTGCGCGGCGTCTTCATGTCATCGGTTCAGGCTTCTTGGGCAGCAGCGCCTTGCCTCGTAGCCTCAAGGAAATCTCCGGCTCCTACCTCCCGCCAAGCTGTTGTGCGAGCATGAAGCCCGACGCCGCACCGGTGCCGGCGCCCGGCCATGTCGCGGCTCCAGTGAGGTGCAGATGCGCCACCGGCGTGTTCCAGCCGGCATAGTTGCGCGCCGGGCGGAATAAAAAGTTCTGCGCCAGATGATGGCTGCCGCAGACCTGGTCGCCACCGACGAGATTCGGGTTCTCACGCTCGAGGTCGACGGGCGAGAAGACGGCGCGGCCGAGAATCTTGTTGCGCAGGCCGGGCGCATAGGTCTCGATGATGTCGAGGACACGCTCGGCGTAGGCTTCCTTCACCTTGTCCCAATGGTCCGGTGCGATCTTGCCGGCGGCATCGCCCAGGATTTCGGCCGGCAGCATGCGCACTTGCACCCACAGCACATGCTTGCCCTGAGGCGCCCGCGACGGGTCGATCGCCGTCGGCTGGCCGACCACCAGCACAGGCTCGTCCGGCAGCATGCCCGCCATCGCCTGCTGATAGGTGCGCGACATGGCGTCGAGCGACGGCGACAGATGCACATAGGCGAACTGCCGAAGCTCCGCTCCGGCACGCCAATCCGGCAAATCGTCCAGCGCCAGGTGGATCATCATCGTGCCTGGCGCATGGCGGAATTTCTGCATCGCCGTGTCGAAGCCGGCGTCGCCCGAACCATTGGGCAGCAATCTGCCCGTCAGCGCCGTAGGCGCGACGCCGGCAATGACTGCCCTGGTGGCGGTATGCGTCTCGCCCGAAGCGAGCCGTACGCCGGTCGCGCTGCCGGCGGAAACCGTGATCTCGGCGACTTCGGCGCCGGTGACGATCTTGCCTCCGGCGGAGGTCACCATGCCAGAGAGGGCACGGATGATGGTATCGGCGCCGCCCTTGCCCAGCACCATGCCGAAACTCTGGTTGGCCATCGATTCCAGATAAGGGAACACGGCACCGCCGGCGACATCCGGGGCGAAGTCGAGATGCATGCCCCAAGTGGCGAGCGTTGCCCTGATATACGGCGACTCGAAAGTTTCCTCCAGCCAGGCGCGGGGTGAGGACAGCAGCAGGCGGCCCGTATCGAGCGAACCGGCGATGCCCTTCTTGCGCCACAGGTTCCACGCCGTGCCGGCAAGCGCGCGGGCACTCATCGGCGAACCCAGCAGCCGGAACAGGTGTTCGGCCTCCGCCGGGAAGGCGGCGACCAGCCTGCGCCATGTGGCGGCGTCGGCGGCGGAGAAGGCGGCGATGCGCGCGGCCGTCTTTTCCAGATCGTTGCTGACGCCGAACCAGCGCCCGTCAGGGAATGCGCTGGCGAAACAGTCGGCGACCGGGGCGAACTCCAGCCCCTGCGCTTTCAATTCATTTGCATATTTCCGGTGGAAGGCCGAGCCGGCGAAGAGGCTGAGGTTCATCGCGCCGAAATCGTGGCGGAAGCCGGGAAGGGTGAATTCGCGCGTCTGGACGGCGCCGCCGATTGTCGCGCCGCGCTCGAAAACCCCTGTTTTCCAGCCTTTGAGCGCCAAATGCGCGGCGCATGCCAGACTGTTGTGGCCCGCCCCGACAAAGATGGCGTCGAACTCGCTCACGCCCCGTCCCCATTTCCTTTATGCTTAAAGATAATTGCAGATGCATATGTTTTCGTCTAGTAGGATATTAAGGGCCGAGACGAGCCTTGATCATCACACGAAGAGGGAACTTCAAACCATGGACACGCAAAAACTCCTCGGCGAAGTCGCCGGCCAGCTTCTTTCAGGCGCCATCAAGGTGGTCGACCTGTCGGCGCCGCTCGGGCCGGACACGCCGTTGATCAAGCTGCCGCCGGAACTCGCCGTCGACACGCCGAAGGTCGAGATCCACAACATCTCCCGTTACGACAAGAACGGTCCGTGGTGGGCCTGGAACTGGCTGAAGCTCGGCGAACATTCGGGCACGCATTTCGACGCGCCGCAGCACTGGATCAGCGGCAAGGATTATCC
>NZ_RZQA01000794.1:0-3013 GCF_004022915.1 Mesorhizobium sp. M7A.F.Ca.US.006.04.2.1 | reverse complement strand
GTCTGCGCGCGGCAAGGCTGCAGGCCATACTGCAGAAGATGCGGGACAATTTCGCCGATCCCGCCATTTCGGCGCAGGGCGTTGCCGGGCAATTGCGGCTCTCGGTCCGCTATGTCCATGACCTGCTGCAGGAAACCGGGGTGAGCTTTGCCGAGCGCATTCTCGAACTGCGCTTGCAGAGGGCGCATCGGATGCTGTCCGACAGGCGCAACGACCGCATGCGGATCAGCGAGATCGCGCTGCTCAGCGGTTTTTCCGACGTGTCCTATTTCAACCGCTGCTTCCGCCGCCGCTTCGGCTCGACGCCGGGCAGCGCCAGATAGTTTCCGACAGCCACCGAATGCACGGCGCGCCGATCGACTGAGGCTGAAAAGCCACACCGACCGGGAAAGCGCCGTGGTGCTTTCCCCGACAATTCGGGTGCGGCCCAGCCCAAGACGCGGCCGGCGGACAATGCAACACCGGATTTCTCGACAACAGCTGGATCTCCGCAGCTCATTTGTGCGGCGGGGAAGCAACATGGGGCGGCAGACAACAATGAAAATTCTTCTTCTCGCAACGGCCTTCATTCTCGCGCCGCTCGGTGTGGCGTGTGCGGCTGATATCAATGAGGTTTCGCCTGTTGCATCCGGCTACGACTGGTCCGGACTCTATGCCGGCGTCGACATCGGCTACGCGGCCGGAAAATCCAATCTGTTCATCGCCGGCGGCGGACTGGGCGGGGCCACCGATCTCAACGTTGGCGTCGATCCGAACGGATTTATCGGCGGCGTCCATATCGGCGCGAATTACCAGATGGAGAACAGCTTCGTGATCGGCGCCGAGGCCGACATTGCGTATGGCAACATAGATGGGCTGACGGCCCTCGACGCCGGCGGCGGCGGCGTCACCACGTTGCTCAAGAGCGAACTCAAATGGTCCGGGTCGGCGCGGCTGCGGGCCGGCTATGCTTTCGATCGGACCTTGCCCTACATCACTGCAGGCGTCGCTGCGGCCAAGTATGAGCTTATTGCGGTCAGCGCCGGTGGCCCTGCCGCCGAAGTAACGCTCCACAGCGACAGCCATGTCGGCTGGACCGTTGGCGCCGGCATCGAGCACGCCTTCACCGACAGGTGGATCGCTCGAGCTGAGTATCGCTACTCGGACTTCGGCAGCCAGGACCTCTCGGTGGCCGCCGGCCTGCCCACGGAAACCCATGTCGACCTCCAGACACAGGATATCCGGGTCGGGCTCAGCTACAAGTTCTGATCCGCTGAAGCTGCTGATCTCCCCCTTGAGGGGGGTGAGGAGTGGTCCGCGCAGCGGACGGAAAGCCAATCGCTTGGCTTTCCGAACGACGAACGCCTGGAACGAAAGCGAAGGGCCGGGTCCGGCAGGCCAGAGGGGGCGGTCCGGCTGGGCTCGGCCTGCTGTTGCGGATGACGTTGGCGCTTTACGCGCGGCGACCCCCTCTGTCGTCTCCGTGGCGCTTTGTTCTTGATCTCACGGTTAGTGGCACGCGAATAGGCGTCGAGCGGAGCCGCAGGGTCAGCGCCGGGCGAGGGGGGACGGCACAGACATCGGCGATCCTTGATGCTTGTCCATGAAATCCGCGAAGTCCAGAAGGATGCGGGCCGCGGAGCTCATGAACCGGGCAAGTTCCTTATTGTTTGTCTTGTCGTAGATAGACCCTGCCGAGGAAGGCCGGCTCGCCGGAGCGCCGGCCGCCCAATGAGCCTGCCACCAGCACGACAAGCGTCAGCAAGTACGGCAAAGTCATCATGAGATAGACAGGAACGTCGGCGCCTATGGCTTGTAGTCTAGGCACAAGCGCATCCGCGCTTCCGAAAAGAAGCGCACCCCAGAGAGCTCGAGCCGCGTTCCAGCGCGAAAAGATGACGAGCGCAACGGCAATCCAGCCGCGCGACGCGACCATTCCCTCCACCCAGACATGACTTGTGGCGACTGAGAGATAGGCTCCGGCGAGACCACAAAACAGCCCGGACGCCAGGACAGCCCCGAACTGAACCAGTTGCACGTCGATACCCGCGACATCCGCGGCGGCCGGGTTTTCCCCGACGGACCTCAACCTGAGGCCATGTCGGCTTTTGGAAAGCCACCACCAGAGCGCGCCGACCAGGGTCGGCAGCGCCAGCGTAACCGGGTCCTGCACCGCGAAAATGCGGCCGAATGCCGAACCGCGGTCTATCCCGAAGAGGTCGCCAAGTGTGGAAATGCCAGAAAAGGTCTTCTGCACGTAGGGTCGCCCCACGACCCCGGTGATGCCCAGTCCGATTGCGACGACGGCTAGGCCGGCGAGCGTATGATTGGCGCGCAAGGCGACTGTCGATATTCCAAACAGCAGAGCGAGAGCCATCGCGGCCGCTGAGCCGGCGGCAAGACCAACCCAAGGATCGGCTCCGGAAAGCACCGTCATCGCGCCGGTCATGGCACTGATCGCCATGAGCCCTTCCGCTCCAAGATTGAGAACGCCGGCTCTTTCGCAGATAATGAGGCCGAGGCTCGCCAGCAGCAACGGTGCCGCATAGCTCGGAATGATGGCAATCCAGCCGATCAGAAAATCCATGCAACTGTCCCTTCCTAGTTCTTGGGCCGTTTGAGCGAATAGGAGCTGAAGAACTGCGCCATCAAAATCGACATCAGTACCGCGCCTTGCATCAGCACGATCATCGCTTCGGAGATCGAGTAGAAAACCTTCAGGACATTCCCGGCGGTGAACACCGCGCCGAGCGCGAAAGAGATCACGACCACCCACAATGGCTTCGCGCGGGCCAGGTAGGCGATCACGATCGCGCTGAAGAGATAGCCGTTGCCGACGGACTGGTTGAGGCGGTGCTCCGTCCCCGCCACGATCATCATGCCGGCAACGCCTGAGAGAGCGCCGGAGAGCAGCACGAGCCCCACGGCTATGCTGAGCACCGGCAGGCCCGTGGCGAGCGCGGCCTTGGCGTTGAAACCTACAGCATCCGCGTAGAAGCCGACCCGGCTGTGTTCCATGACGAACCAGATGGAC
>NZ_RZQA01000793.1:0-3015 GCF_004022915.1 Mesorhizobium sp. M7A.F.Ca.US.006.04.2.1 | reverse complement strand
GGACGGAGTTCTTCTTCGCGCTCATTTTGACCAGTCGAACTGCGTTCACGCTGCCAACCGTATTCCGCTCCTTCATCGGCTTCCAGGGCGCGCAATATGGTGAAGCGGCGGCCCTGGCCATTGTTTCCCTCGTGCCATCCATCGCTCTGGGAGTCCTTGCTCAACGACATCTCGTGCGCGGGCTGACGCTCGGCGCCGTTCGCGGATAGAAAGAGGCAGGCATGGCTGAAGTCAGGATCACCGGCTTGCACAAGCGCTACGGCGCCTTCCATGCGGTGCGCGGCATTGACCTCCACATTCGCGACGGTGAGTTCACCGTTCTGGTCGGCCCCTCCGGATGCGGCAAGAGTACCCTTTTGAGGACGATTGCAGGACTGGAGGAGAGTTCGCAAGGCACGATCGAGATTGGCGGCGAGGTGGTCAATGACTTGCGGCCGCGCGATCGTGACGTGGCGATGGTGTTTCAAGACTATGCGCTCTATCCACATATGAGCGTGGCGAAGAACATCGGCTTCGGTCTCAAGGCGCGCAAGATGCCGAAGCCCGAGGTAGAGGCGCGCGTTGCCGAGGCAGCGCGTATGCTCGGCATCATCCCCTTGCTCGGGCGATTTCCACGCCAGTTATCCGGTGGGCAGCGTCAGCGCGTCGCCATCGGCCGCGCCATAGTCCGCAACCCCCGCATCTTTCTGTTCGACGAGCCGCTGTCCAATCTGGATGCCCAGCTTCGCGACGAAATGCGCGGCGAGATCAAGCGCCTTCACCAGGACATCGCCACGACGATGATCTACGTCACCCATGACCAGATCGAGGCGATGACACTGGCTGACCGCATCGTGCTGATGCGCGACGGGTTGATCGAGCAGCAGGGCGCGCCACTCGAACTGTTCGAGCGCCCCGCCTCGATCTTCGTCGCGGGCTTTCTCGGTTCCCCACGCATGAGCTTCCTGCCGGGCACGCTGGCTTTGGACGGGAGCGCCGCCGCCATCCGGCTGGCCGATGGTCTGCTGCCGATCGCCCCCGGGCGGACTCTAAATGGCGCTATAGATGGGCAGTCGGTGCTGCTCGGGCTGCGCCCGGAACATCTGACACGCGCACACGCTGCTACCCCCGAGCCGGGCACGCTGCGCTATGATGCAACCATCGACCTGCTGCAGCCGACTGGCTCGCGCAGCTATGCGACCTTCCGCCTTGCCGGCGCGCCAGTGGTGGCGGAGCTTCAGGCGCACGACGTCAGCCGTCCCGGCGAGAGACTGCCGATCGACATCAACATGAACCGGGCGTCGATTTTTGACGCTGCGACGGAGCAAGCAATTTGACCTTGGCAGCATCTCGAGCCATCCGCTTGTGTGGAACCGAACAGGTCGAGCCACCCTTGCGCACACTTCGCGCGGGACCGTTGTCGGTCGACTTCGACAATGGGGCGTTACGCTACATCCGCCTTGACGGAATTGAGATTCTGCGCGGAATCTCGTTCCTTGTGCGGGACGAAAATTGGGGAACCGCTACAGCCGTTCTCGATGATCTCCACATCGATGAAAGGCTGGATGTGTTCAGCGTCGCATACCGTGCAACATGTTCCGCAACATCCGGTCGCCTGGCTTATCAGGTACGGATCTCGGGCAGTAGTGATGGTGCGCTGGCTTTTGCGGCCGAGGCAGAGCCCGAGACTGACCTTTTGACGAATCGGACCGGCTTCATCGTCCTTCATCCGATCGAAGCCTTGGCGGGCAAGCCGGTAAAGGTGCTGCATGAGGATGGTCATGATGAGCTATCGCTCTTTCCGGACCACATCGACCCTAAATGTCCGTTCACCGATATCCGGGCGTTGTCGCATGAGATCGCGCCTGGGATCTGGGCCACATGCACCATGGACGGTGATGCCTTCGAGATGGAGGATCAACGCAATTGGTCTGACGCTTCCTATAAAACCTATGTCCGCCCTCTGCGTCGCCCGTGGCCTTACCGACTGCCCAAGGGCCAGAAATTCACCCAGGTCGTCCGGCTACACGTGTCAGGAACGCTTCGTGCCGGGGCGTCTGAAAACCGCAATCCACTCATCAACCTGACGATCGGCAGACCCGTCGGCCAAGTGCCTCGCGTTGGCGTCGGCGTCGCTGGCGACGAGGCAAGGCACGCGCTTGAATCCCCCGAGCTTCTACGACGAATGGCTCCGCAGTGGATGGTCTGCCAAGTCGATCTCCGATTCGGACACGGCCAAGATGAACTCGAAAGCTACGCCGCGCTTGCACGGCTGACCGGCGCAGGCGTGGTCCTCGAGATCATCACCAAGGGCACGCTCGACCCATTCGGCGAATTGGCGCCCGTCGCTGATGCGGTCCATACAATCGGCCTCAAACTGGAAGCTGTCTCCGTCTTTCCGGCGCAGGACATGAAATCCGTTCAGCCGGGAGCACCGCGGCCGGTCATGCCCAGCTTCCACGAATGCTACTCCGCCGCTCGCCGGGCTTTCCCGGGGATCGGGCTGGGCGGAGGCATGGCCGCTTACTTCACCGAACTCAATCGCAAGCGTCCGCCAGCCGAAGCGCTCGACTACGTGACCTTCACCACCTGTCCAAGCGTGCACGCGGCGGATGATATTTCGGTGATGGAAACGCTTCAGGCTATCCCTCATCAGATACGCTCGGCACATGCTTTCACGGGCGACCGCGTGCCGCTGCGCATAGGTCCCAGTCAGCTCGGCTGCCGCGAGAACCCCTACGGAAAGGGCACCGCGCCGAACAAAGCGAACGCCCGCATATGTCTGAGCCGCATCGATCCGCGGCAGCGCGGGCTGTTCAATGCGGCATGGACGCTCGGCTATTTCGCGGCCTGCGCTCGCGAAGGGGTCGAGGCCGTCGCGGTAGGGGACTTCACCGGCCCCTTTGGCCATATCCACAGGAAGGCTGATTTCGTCCAGCCATGGTATGACCAGCAGGACGG
Organism: Mesorhizobium sp. M7A.F.Ca.US.006.04.2.1; assembly: GCF_004022915.1. Taxonomy (NCBI): domain Bacteria; kingdom Pseudomonadati; phylum Pseudomonadota; class Alphaproteobacteria; order Hyphomicrobiales; family Phyllobacteriaceae; genus Mesorhizobium; species Mesorhizobium sp. M7A.F.Ca.US.006.04.2.1. The sequence continues at coordinate 75 of NZ_RZQA01000793.1, read as the reverse complement.
CCGAACGGTCTATCCCGCTTTCCATGTCATGGCGGGGCTCTCAAGGCTCGGCGGAGCCACCCTGCTGTCCGTAGG
>NZ_RZQA01000792.1:0-3024 GCF_004022915.1 Mesorhizobium sp. M7A.F.Ca.US.006.04.2.1 | reverse complement strand
CTCATGGTCTTACCCCTTGATGGTTGCGCGAGTGCTGAAGGTGAAAGTGTGGAGGGAGCACCACCGCCCGAAGCTGCGGCCTGGCCTCCCCACAAGGGGACCCTCAAGGGGGAGATCGGCCACCGCCCTTAAATCAGCTTCTCCAGCGTGATCGGCAGATCCCTGATCCTCTTTCCCGTCGCATGGAACACCGCGTTGGCAATCGCCGGCGCCACGCCGACAATGGCCAGTTCGCCAACGCCCTTGCCGCCGAGCACCGAGGAATGCAGGTCGGGGATGCCGACCGAGATCACCTCGATGTCGGGGATGTCGGCATTGGTCGGCACGAGGTAGTCGGCGAGGTTGTTGTTGACGATGCGGCCGTGGCGGCGGTCGACGATGCCTTCTTCGAGCAGCGCCTGGCCGATGCCCATGATGATGCCGCCCTTCCATTGGCTTTCGGCAAGTTTCGGGTTGTAGAGCCGGCCCGAATCCAGCGCCGACACCACGCGCGATACACGCACCGTGCCAAAGTCCTCGTCGACGCGCACCTCGATGAAATGCGCGCACCAGGAGTGGCGGGAATAGTCGCCCTCGGTGTGCGGCACCGACATGGCGATGGTGGTGTAGTTCTTGTAGCGATCCTCTGGCGTCGAATTGGCCGGCATGGTGTCGCCGGTGGCTTCGATGTGGTCGCGGCCGACGCTCTTGAGCAGTTCGGCGACGGAGACATCGGGGCCGTCGCCGCGCGGCGAAGCGATACGGCCATTGGCGACGACCAGCGTGTTGGCCTGCAGCGCGTGGAAGGGCGAGCGTGGATCGCTGATGGCGAGGCCCACCAACTGGTCGAGGGCCGAGGTTGCCGCCTTGTAGACCGCACCCGTCATCACGCCGGCCAGCCGCGAACCGCCGGTGACGCCGGCGCGCGGAAAGCGGGAGTCACCGAGCTTCACCACCACGTCGTCAGCTCGTACGCCGACGGTTTCGGCGGCGGTCTGCGCCAGGATCGTGTAGGTGCCCTGGCCCATGTCGATCGAGGAGCTTTCGACCTCGACCGAACCATCGGCCAGGATGCGCACGAGCGCCTCGCCATAGGCGCGTCGCACCGGATAGGTGCCGGCGGCGACGCCCCAGCCGATCAACTGGTTGCCGTCGCGCATCGAGCGCGGTTCGGGTGTGCGCCTGGACCAGCCGAAGCGTTCGGCGCCTGCAGCAAAAGCCTCGCGCAACTGCCTGGTCGACCAAGCTTTTTTGGCATGTGGATCCTGCTCGGCATAGTTTCGGAGCCGGATCTCCAGCGGATCGATGCCGACCTCGTAGGCAAGCTCGTCGATGGAGCTTTCGATACCGAAGGCTGAGGGGTTTTCGCCCGGCGCGCGCATGGCGCCCGGCACCACCGAATTGACCCGTACGACATTCTGCTTCGAGGAGAAATTCGGCGTTGTGTACATGATCGAGGTGACCGATCCGAGCGGCTCGACCCACATGCCGTCGATGGATGTTTCATTGACGCCGCGATGCACGATCGACTGGATCTTTCCCTGCACGTCGGCGCCGATCGTCACCGTCTGGCGCGTCGCCGCGCGGCCGCCATAGCCGGTAAAAGTCTGCGGCCGGGTCATCACCAGCCGCACCGGCCGGCCGAGCATTTTGGCCGCACAGGCGGCCACCGCGCCATGGCTGAGCGCCAGCGCCTTGGAGCCGAAGCCGCCGCCAATATAGGGCGACACCAGCCGCACGTTCTCGAACGGCACACCGAACCATTCGGCATAGGTGCGCGCCATGCCGTCCAGCCATTGGCTCGGCTCCCACACGGTGAGGTGGTCGCCCTCCCAGCGGGCGATCAGGCCATGCGGCTCCATCGGCGCCTGGTACTCGCGCGGCGTGTTGTAGGCGGCGCAGATGCGGACCGGCGCCGAGGCAAACGCACCTTGCGCGTCGCCCCACTCCTTGGTCATGGCATCGATCGCGATGCCATCGCCGGCCTTGCCGTCGCTGAGGTCGACGATGGCAGGCGTTTCCTCATAGCTGACCTGGACCAGTGCTGCCGCCGCGACCGCCCGCTCGAAGGTCTCGGCCACCACGGCAGCGACATGCTGACCCGAAAAGGTGATGTCGCGCGCGAGTGGGCAATACGGCTTGTCGGGCGGCGGCGTGCCGAACCAGTCCGCCGCGGTTTTCAGGCTGATGATGGTGTCCGGCGTCAGCACCTGCAGCACGCCGGGCGCCACCTCGGCGGCAGTGGTGTCGATCGCGCGCACCTTGCCCGATGCAATCGTGCTCTCGACCAGGACGGCGTAGGCGAGGCCTTCGAGCTGCTGCTCGACGGCGTATTTCGCCGCACCGGTGATCTTGGCCGGGCCGTCGATGCGCGACAGCCGGCCGCCGACGGCTTCGGCAAAAGCGCCGTCGGACGCATCCCCATGCCTGATGTTGTGAACGGTCATGCCGTCTCTCCCAATTTGCGGATGGCGCGGGCGACGACGCGCGGCGCCAGTTCGACCTTGTAATGGTTGGCGCCATGGTCGACAGAGCCTTCGACGGCGAGCAGGCTGGCGGCGCGCACAGTGTCCGGCTCAAGCACCTTGCCCTTCAGCGCGTTTTCCACGGCCCGCGCACGCCACGGCTTGGTCGCGACGCCGCCAAGCGCGACGCGCAAATCGCGGATCGTTCGGCCGTCAGGTTCGAACTCAATGCCGACCGCCGCGCTCGCGGCGGCAAACTCATAGGATTGCCGGTCGCGGATCTTGAGATAAGTCGAACGCCGGGCAGAGGCCGAGCCGGGGATCTCGATCGCGGTGATCATCTCGCCCGGTTCGATCGCATGTTCCCGATCCGGCGTGGTGCCGGGCAGCAGGAAAAAGTCGTCGACCGGGATGTGGCGCTCGCCCAGATGCACGATCGCATCGAAGGCGACCAGCGCCACGGCGAGGTCGCCCGGATACATGGCGATGCAGGCGTCGCTGATGCCAAGCACCGCATGGCCACGGGTAACGCCGCCGATCGCCGAACAGCCAGAGCCGGGCTGACGCTTGTTGCAGGCGG
>NZ_RZQA01000791.1:0-3025 GCF_004022915.1 Mesorhizobium sp. M7A.F.Ca.US.006.04.2.1 | reverse complement strand
GCATCGGAGAGCCGCAGCAGAGGGTCGACCGAGCGGATCAGCCGCCAGGTCGAGGTGACGTTGATGGTCATCACCTTCTCGAAGGTTTTTGCTTCGACATGACCGATCGGCGAGATGACGCCGAGCACGCCGGCATTGGCGACGAGAATGTCGAGCTTGCCCCAGCGTTCGTGGATGGCGCCGCCCAGGCGGTCGATGCCGGCCATGTCGGCGAGGTCGAGCGGCACCAGTGTCGCCTGGCCGCCGGCCGCCTTGATCTGGTCGTCGAGCTCTTCCAGCCCGCCGACAGTACGAGCCACCGCAATGACATGCGCGCCGGCGGCAGCCAATTCCTTGGCGATGAAATAGCCGATGCCGCGCGAGGCGCCGGTGACGACCGCAACGCGGCCGGAAAGGTCGAGGGTCATGCGATGGATTCCGGGAATTGACTAACGCTGATGGCGGTCCGGCCTACGTCCCGCTTGTCGCCAGCAGCGACAGCGTGCGCACATTGTCGTGGCCTTCGAAGTCGAGCAGGCGGGTCGGGTACTGGCCGGTGAAGCAGGCATCGCAGAATTGCGGCTGGTCGTTGTCGCGGCTGGCCTCGCCGACCGCGCGGTAGAGCCCGTCAATGGTGAGGAAGCCAAGCGAATCGACGCGAATGAACTCGGCCATCTCCTCGATCGACATGCGCGATGCCAGGAGCTTCGATTTCTCCGGCGTGTCGACACCGTAGAAGCAGGAGGCGCGTGTCGGCGGTGAGGCGATGCGCATATGCACCTCCTTGGCGCCGGCGTCGCGCACCATCTGCACGATCTTCTGGCTGGTGGTGCCGCGCACGATGCTGTCGTCGACCAGCACCACGCGCTTGCCTTCGATCATGCGGCGGTTGGCATTGTGCTTCAGCTTGACGCCCATATGGCGGATCGAATCGCCCGGCTGGATGAAGGTGCGGCCGACATAATGATTGCGGATGATGCCGAGCTCGAAGGGAATGCCGGCCGCCTGGCTGAAGCCGATCGCCGCCGGCGTGCCCGAGTCCGGCACCGGCACGACGATGTCGGCCTCGACCGGGCTTTCGACCGCCAGCTCGGCGCCGATACGCTTGCGCACCTCATAGACGTTGCGGCCTTCGACCGAGGAATCCGGCCGCGCGAAATAGACATATTCGAAGATGCAGAAGCGGGTCTTCTGCGGCTCGAAGGGGAACAGGCTCTCGATGCCCTTGGACGTGACGACGACCATCTCGCCGGGCTTCAGGTCGCGCACGAAACGCGCACCGATGATGTCGAGCGCGCAGGTTTCGGAGGCCAGGATCCAGGCGCCGTCGAGATCGCCCAGCACCAGCGGCCGGATGCCGAGCGGATCGCGGCAGCCGATCATCTTCTTGGCCGTCATCGCCACCAGGGAAAAAGCGCCCTCGACCTGCCGCACCGCATCGATGAAACGCGAGTTCAAATCGCGCTCCTTGCTGGTGGCGACGAGGTGCAAAAGCGTCTCGGTATCGGAGGTGGAGGAGAAGATCGCGCCTTGCTTCTGCAGCGCGCGCTGCACGGTCATGGCGTTGGTCAGATTGCCGTTGTGGGCGACGGCGAAACCGCCATCGGCCAATTCGGCGAAAAAGGGCTGGATGTTGCGCATGCCGGCGCCGCCCGTGGTGGCGTAGCGCGTATGGCCAATGGCGCGGTTGCCTTGCAGGCTGTCGATGACGCGCTGCTTGGTGAAGGTGTCGCCGATCAGGCCGACATGGCGTTCGACATGGAACTGGCTGCCGTCATAGGAAACGATGCCGGCCGCTTCCTGGCCGCGATGCTGCAGCGCATGCAGGCCCAATGTAACGATGGCCGCAGCGTCCTGCCGGCCGAAAATGCCGAACACACCGCATTCGTCGTGGAAATGGTCGTCGGCCTCGGCGGAAAGCACGTCGTCTGCGTCTGCCATCTTAAGCTCCGCTAAAATCGCCATATAATGCGGGTTCGCGCCGAAAGCAACGCGGGCCGTGCAGTCGTTCACACCATCGTCAGATCCTGACGCCGTTTTTCGGCGTCAGTTTGCCGGTGCCGCCGGTGCCGGAGCGGCCGGGGCGTTGTTCGCCGGTGGTGTTGCGTCATTGTCGTCAGGCGCCGGCGTGTTGGTATCGTCGCCGCCCGCCGGAGCATCCGCCGCCGGTGCGTCCGGAGCAGCTGGCGTCTCGGCGGCCGGCTGATTCGGATTGAGCTTCTTGAGGATCGCGTTTTCCGGATCCTCGGGCAGCAGGCTTTCGAGCTTGGCGCCGATTTGTTCGAGCAGCGGCCGCGACTTGGCCTCGGTGACCCAGGCTGGCGCCTTGGCGCCGGCCAGCCAGTTGAAGAACAGCAGGGCGACGGCAACGACCAGGATGCCGCGCGCGGCGCCGTAAAGGAAACCCAGCGTCCGGTCGAGTGCGCCGATCCGGGAATCGATGATCCAGTCGGCGAGCTTCATGGTGATGACCGAGACGACGATCAGCGCGATGATGAAAACCACGCCGGCGGCGGCCGCCATGGCCACCTTTTCATTCTCGATGTAGGGAGCGAGGTAAGGCACGACCGGCTTGTAGAAGAAGAACGCCGCCGCTGCCGCCGCTGCCCAGGAGACGACGGACAGGACTTCGCGCGAGAAGCCGCGAACCATGGCGAGCATCGCCGAGACCAGAGTGAAGCCGACGAGAATTCCGTCAAGCAGCGTAATCGGCATGTCTTTCGCCCCACTCCATGAGCCGCATTATAGCGCCGAACATCGGGCTCTGGGTCCGATGCTCTAGTCTTCTTCGTCCACGCGGCTTCGGCGTGAGCCGGCTATGCGTGCCACGAGGTCGGCAAGCTCGGTCGGCTGGAAAGAACCGGCCCCGATCCCCCCGGCCAGTTCCCCGCTGCCCGAGGGCAGAACCGCGCTTCCAAAACCCAGCTTTTCGGCTTCTTTGAGGCGCTGTTGCGCATGCGCAACCGGCCTCACGGCGCCCGAAAGGCTGATTTCGCCGAAATAGACGCAATCGGCGGGAAGGGCAAGACCGGTGAGCGAGGAAACC
>NZ_RZQA01000790.1:0-3027 GCF_004022915.1 Mesorhizobium sp. M7A.F.Ca.US.006.04.2.1 | reverse complement strand
GTGTGTCGGTTTCAACAGCAAGGATGACGCCTCCTACGCCCGCAACCATCTCGGGGTGACACGCGTGATCTCTCTTGGCATGGGCTTCGACAATCACGAAAAGCAACCCGACAGCAATGAGCCCATCGTTCTCTTCGTCGGGAATGCCACAGAGCCAAATCGTGCCGCACTGTCGTGGTTCCTGAAGGAGGTCTGGCCAACTGTTCGAACCTCATGCCCCACGGCAAGGGTTCGCATCGTCGGAACCGCCGCCTTCACATGTGAGGTTACGCCGGCGGCCGGCCTGGAGTGTGTGGGAGCGCTCCCGGACCTCGCTCCCGAATATAGGCGCGCCCAGCTTGTCGTGGCCCCGCTCGTTTCCGGCAGCGCCGGCGTCAAGATAAAGGTGGCCGAGGCCATGTCTTACGGCCGCCCCCTCGTGACGACCTCGATAGGTGTGGACGCAGGTGACCCCCACCAACTTGATGAGGGAGCGATCGTGGCCAATGGTGGTGCAGACTTTGCACAGGCGGTCATCGCGCTGTTGAGCAATGTGGAACTTCGGCGTCAGAAATCCGAGGGTACCGCGCATGTATTCGCCAGCCTCTTTTCCTGCGATGTGTGCTATGGCCCGTTCCTGTCTTGGCTCCGCAAGGCAGGCCAGGTGGCTGATAGCAGCTTGTCATCACAAATGGTGTAGGGAGGCGGGCGCCTCTCTAAAGTGGCACTCGACAGGATTTGATCAGCACTATGCTGTATCCGCATGCTCCACTTGGCGGGTGGACGAGCCCGACCGACCGGAAACCACTGCCAAGGCCCGTCTGACGGCGCCCTTCGTTCGATAAAGATGGCCCAGCGGCGGAAACAGCCTCAATATCGGAGACAGCGAAAAGCTATATCTAAGCAATTCGACGCCACAAGCGGTCCTTCCTCGGACAATATGAGAGACTGCCGACCAATAAGCGGCATCGGCAACCCGGCGCATTGCCATGCGACGAAGCCCCGATGCCGCCGGCATGGCAGCGCCTTCGCACGAGAAGAAGCTGGCGAATACCGCCTCTCGTTCTTTCAATTGCGTTAATTTGTCCGAAAAGTGGACCACCGTTATTTGTGCTGCGTGCACGCGTCGGATACCGAGCGCGCCCTCGAATTCCACGATTGAACCCAACCGCGCGAGGCGAAGCACCATCTCCAAATCGGGCGCGTGCGCGAGTGACGCACGGTAGTGACCCACCGCCTTTTGCGCAGTCATCCTGACCAGCACCGCTCCCAAGGCCAGGGACACTCCCAGATGGCCCAGATGACGACAACAGTCTTCAATGAACCGGGCACCCGCCGTTACGCGCCATCCATCTGGTTGACTTGGTTCGGCAAAATCCTTCCCCTCGATCATGCTGAGATCAGACCCTATGGCGAAAGCAGCCCCAGGATTGCTTTCGAGGACATCAACGGCGCGTTGGAGCGAGCCGTCTGTCAGGAGATCGTCGGCGCACAAAAGGATGAAGTAGTCTCCTCGCGCAAGCTCGACGCCTTCGTTGAAGGACGCAATTGGCCCTACATTCCTGGCGTGGCACACGACTTCAACCCGGCTGTCTTGGGCGGCAAGTCGGCGTGCCACTTCCACGCTGTCGTCTGTTGACGCGTTATCGATAACAACAATCCGGAGATCGTCGATGCCTTGCGAAAGCACACTGCGTATACATTGCGCGAGGAACCGATCAGCGTTGTAGCAGGGTATGACTACATTGATGCTGGGCATCAGCACAGGCTCCCCTTACCTGATTGGTCGCCTCGGTTATCGGAGCGACCTGATGTGGGCCAGCACAGGCACCACGCCACGATCGAGGACAAAGACTTGGTTTCCAGGCCCATCCTCCAACAAATCGGCTGGAAGGTCATGCCGTCTAAAAGGCTAGGGGATGACAATCGACCAAAGGCGTAGGGGCAGGTGCAACCTCATCGCCAGCCTCTCCGTCTCATTCAGCTGCCTGTGAAGCGGCCGGAGAGATATCGGGTCAGCGGCACTTCAGCAAAAAGATAAACCAGCACCGAAACGCAGGTGACGGCCATGGGCGTCACGAACAACAGCACCGAGGCGAGCCGCGCCGAATCTCCGCTTTCGGCAACGAGCTTCTCGGATACGATAGCCACGAACCAGTGGGTCAAGTAGATCGCATAAGTGCATTTGGCGAGAAAGTTCAAGAGCTTGGAGTCGCTGAAGACACCGAGCTGCTCCAGAGCGACAACCCCCAGCAACAGGACCGACATCGGCATGCCGAGCGCGAGGAGACGGGGCAGCGCCGGCCAACAGAAAGGACGCAAGACTGCTGCTAAGGCTCCGAAGGCGACTGCCGCCGCCGCGAGGGTAACGGCCCCGCTCCGCGGCAGTTTGAAAGGGAACAGCCCGGAGTTGGAAAGCTTGAAGATGACGATGCCGAAAGCGAAATCGATCAGGATCGGATTGGTGTAAAATACGAAAATGGGGTTCTCAATGCTTGATGTCTCGCCCGCGACCGCAAGAAGAACCGCGAAGGCGGCGGAATAGAGGATCCCATATTTCACGCTGACGAGTTGGAAAGCTGCGATGATCAGGCTGAATTCGACGATTACCAGCAAGGTCCACGTCGGATACAAGATGGGGTAGGGTCCGAAGGGGACGAAGGCGAGCGACATGAAAAGCTCGGACAAGGTCCTCTGATGGCTTTTCATCGCGTAGTTCTCGACAAGAAATGCGAGAATCGTGACGCCCCAATACAAGGGCACGATTCGAATGAGCCTCGTTCGCAAATAGGCGCCGGCCGACCTGCCATTGTTCCCAAGCACATGCGCGGTAAGAAAACCGGCCAGAACCATGAACAGATCCGTCCCGAAACGGAAAATGTCCAAGACACCCGGCTCAATATGGGCGGCGCTCACCACTCCGGACATGTGGATGTAGCCGATGGCGTAGGCGGATATGAGCCTCAAAAGCTGAGGATTGTGCCAGAACCTCCTTGCCCCAGCAGTACGGGCGGCCGGATGGTATTCCGCGTTCACCCGGGTTATCAG
>NZ_RZQA01000078.1:0-12268 GCF_004022915.1 Mesorhizobium sp. M7A.F.Ca.US.006.04.2.1 | reverse complement strand
GGCCGAATTCCTTGGCGGTTGCCGCATCGATGGTCTCGCCGGTCAACAGCATCTCCATCGCATGCTTGCGCGAGACGTTGCGCGACAGCGCCACCATCGGCGTCGAGCAGAACAGGCCGATGTTGACACCCGGCGTACAGAAGGTCGCCTCATGCGAAGCGATCGCCAGGTCGCAGCTGGCGACCAGTTGCAGCCCGGCGGCGGTGGCCAGGCCGTCAACCTCGGCGATGACAGGCACTGGATGACGCACGATCGCCTGCATCAGCGTCGCACAAGCGGCAAACGTCTCTGCGAAAAAGGCCTTGCCATGATCGGCGTCAGTGCGGCGCGCGGTCATTTCCTTGAGATCGTGGCCGGCGCAGAACACCTTGCCGGCAGCCGACAAGACGATGACGCGAACGGCCTTGTCGGCCCTGGCGCGCTCGAGTTCGGCCGTCAGCGCCGCCATCACCGCCAGCGACAGCGCGTTGGCAGGCGGATTGGCGAGTGTGAGGCGCAGCACGCCCTTGTCCAGTTGTGCAACCACCGGACCCTCAACGGCGGCAGGCTTGATGGCAAGGATTTCGGCCATGGATAAGGTTCTCCGCGATTCCGCTGGGGCTGCCAGACTATTTAATACCGGATCAGGTTTCGTCCAACACCGATCGCTTGCGCCAGGGGACGAAGGTTGTCAGAAATGCCGCGCTGCGCTCATACAGGCCTGGCGCAAAGCGAGAGACTAAGACATGCCCGCTCAGACCAACCTCAAGCCCGTGCTGACCGCGCAACAAGTCAATGCGCTGATGGAAACCGTCTATCCGCAGCTCAATGAGCAGTTCAAATATTTCGAGGCGATCGACGTGTTCCCGGGCGGCTGCACCGTGCGGCTCAACGCCGGCGAACGGCATTTGCGTCCCGGCGGCACGGTGTCCGGCCCCTCGCTGTTCACGCTGGCCGACATTGGCGGCTACGTCTGCGTGCTCAGCCATGCCGGGCCGGATGCGCTTTCGGTCACCGTCAACCTCGACATCAATTTCGTGCGCAAGGCCGAGGCAGGACCGATCGACGGCCATTGCCGCATCCTGAAGCTGGGAAAGAGCCTGATGGTGTTCGACATCGACATCGTTGCCGGCCCAGACGGAGACACGGTGGCGCATGCCACCGGCACCTATTCGATCCCGCCGAAGCGGAATGGTGATGTGGTAAAATAATACCTTTTGTTCAAGTTATTGTTTTTGCTACATTTTACCTGATATCTACCTTTTCGTTCGCCTTGACGCGGTCACCACCCTCGCCTATAAGCCTCCACGAAGCAGCGGCCCGCAAAGGCCGCCGTTTTGTTATTGGCGGCGGGCAAGCGCCTTTCGCCAATCCAAGCAACAAGAAACGCCTTCTCTTATGAAGGTCAAAACCGAGAGCAGAAAACATGACAACCTTTTCGCAGAAGCCTGCGGATGTGGTGAAGAAGTGGATCCTGATCGACGCCGAAGGTCTCGTCGTCGGTCGTCTGGCCACTGTCATCGCCAATCATCTCCGCGGCAAGCACAAGCCGACCTTCACCCCGCACGTCGACGACGGCGACAACGTCATCGTCATCAATGCCGACAAGGTGGTGTTCACCGGCAAGAAATTCACCGACAAGGTCTATTACTGGCACACCGGCCACCCAGGCGGCATCAAGGAGCGCACCGCGCGCCAGCTGCTCGAGGGTCGTTTCCCCGAGCGTGTCGTCGAGAAGGCCGTTGAGCGCATGGTCCCGCGTGGCCCGCTCGGCCGTCGCCAGATGAAGAACCTGCGCGTCTATGCAGGCGCCGAGCATCCGCATGTCGCCCAGCAGCCCGTCGTGCTCGACGTGGCCAAGCTGAACGCCAAGAACAAGAAGGTCGCATAAGATGGCTGAGCTTTCCTCGCTCGCAGAACTGGGCGCCGCCACCGGCAACACCAATACCCAGCCGGCGGCCCCCGTCCACGTCCAGAAGCTCGACAAGTCGGGCCGCGCCTATGCCACCGGCAAGCGCAAGAACGCCATTGCGCGCGTCTGGGTGAAGCCGGGTTCCGGCAAGATCATCGTCAACGACAAGGAATTCGCGACCTATTTCGCGCGTCCGGTCCTGCAGATGATCCTCAACCAGCCGATCATCGCCTCCAACCGCGCCGGCCAGTACGACATCGTCGCGACAGTCGTCGGCGGCGGTCTCTCCGGCCAGGCTGGCGCCGTGCGTCACGGCATCTCCAAGGCGCTGACCTACTACGAGCCGACGCTGCGCGCCGTGCTCAAGAAGGGCGGCTTCCTGACCCGCGACAGCCGCGTCGTCGAGCGCAAGAAGTACGGCAAGGCCAAGGCCCGTCGTAGCTTCCAGTTTTCCAAGCGCTAAGCACTTCGCAGCTTCAGACAATCGAAAAGGCCGCCTCCGGGCGGCCTTTTTGTTTGCGGCTCGGCAGTCACCCCACCCACGCCTACGGCGCGACCTTCCCATCGAGGGGAGCTAGAAGAGCGCGGCGCCCTACCTCCCCAATGGGGAGGTCGGCGCGAAGCGCCGGGTGGGGTGATGGCGCCGGAAACAGGTCAGGCCTTGCCGCCCTTGATATAGTCGATGAACGCCCGCAGCGGGGCCGGAACCAGGCGCCGGCCGGGATAATAGAGAAACGGTCCGGGAAAACTCTGCCACCACGGTTCGAGCACGGGCTCAAGAGCGCCGCTGTCGAAGTAAGGGCGCAGCCAGCCCTCGAAGAGGCCGATGATGCCGGTGCCGGCAATAGCGGCGTCGACGGCAAGATCCGTCGCCCCGCCGATCCGCACGATCAAGGGGCCTGTCGGATCGACCCGCACCACCTCGCCGTCTCGCTCGAATTCCCACGGCAGCATCGCACCGCTGGCAAAGCGCCCACGCACGCAGGAGTGGCCAAGCAGGTCGCTCGGGTGTTGCGGGCGCCCATGGCGAGCAAGATAGGCAGGGCTGGCGGCGGTGGCGAAACGCTGCACGCGCGGCCCGATCGGCACCGCGATCATGTCCTGTTCCAGCCGCTCGTCATAGCGGATGCCGGCGTCACAGCCGGCCGCCAGCACGTCGACGAAGTTCTCGTCGGCGATCACCTCCAGCCGGATACCAGGATAGGCGGCGAGGAAACCAGGGACGATGTCGGGCAATATCAGCCGCGCAGCACTGACCGGCACGTTGAGACGCAACGAGCCCGCCGGCCTGTCGCGAAAACCGTTCACCACGTCCAGCGCCGCCTCCACCTCCGACAGCGCCGGGCCGAGCCGCTCCAGAAGGCTGAGGCCCGCCTCGGTTGGGACAACGCTGCGCGTCGTGCGGTTGAACAGCCTGACACCGAGCTGCACTTCCAGGCGACGCACCGCCTCACTCAGGCCGGAGGCGCTGCCGCCGCTCGCACGCGCGCCGTCGCGAAAGCCGCCGGCGCGCGCCACCGCCACGAAAGCATTCAGATCGCTGAGGTCCATCATTGTTCGCCATTCCGCACGGCCTGTGTGGATTGTACCGGATTATCACGAGGTTGGGCAGCGCCTATCTCTGCCTCCTCATAGGAGATCAATCATGTCCAACATCCAACAATCCGGCACCTTCGCCCCCGCCACCTTCAAGCTTGGCAGCCGCACCGTGAAGCGGCTCGGCTACGGTGCCATGCAACTCGCGGGACCCGGCGTGTTCGGGCCGCCCAAGGATCATGACGCGGCATTGGCCGTGCTGCGCGAGGCGATTGCGCAAGGCGTCGACCATATCGACACCAGCGACTTCTACGGTCCGCACGTCACCAACCGGCTGATCCGCGAGGCGCTGGCGCCCTACCCCCAAGATCTCGTCATCGTCACCAAGATCGGTGCCCGGCGCGGCGCGGATGGATCGTGGCTGCCGGCCTTTTCCGCGGAAGAGCTCACCCAGGCGGTACACGACAATCTCAGCAATCTCGGGCTCGAGGTGCTCGATGTCGTCAACCTACGCATCATGTTCGATACCCATGGCCCCGCCGAGGGATCGATCGAAGCGCCGCTCACCGTGCTGGCCGAGCTCCAACAACAGGGTCTGGTCAGGCACATCGGGCTGAGCAACGTGACGCCGGCGCAGATCGCGCAAGGACGGGGGATCGCCGAGATCGTCTGCGTGCAGAACCAGTACAATCTGGCGCATCGCGGCGACGATGCCCTGATCGACGATCTTGCCCGCGATGGCATCGCCTATGTGCCGTTCTTCCCGCTCGGCGGCTTCAACCCGCTGCAATCCTCCACCCTGTCGGAAATCGCGGCGCGCCTCGGCGCCACGCCAATGCAGGTCGCGCTCGCCTGGCTGCTGCGCCGCGCGCCCAACATCCTGCTGATCCCCGGCACATCGTCGGTCGGGCATCTCGGGGAGAACCTCGCTGCGGCTGAACTGGAATTGCCACAGGATGCGCTTAGCGAACTGGACGGCGTGGCGCTAGCGGCTTGAAGCTAACCAATCTCCCCCCTCGTGAGGGAGATTGGCAGCGTCAGCCGCCGCTTAATTGATGCTCGCCGTATTCGCCGGCTCAACCGGCCGCGCCTCGTCGGCATAAGGCACGCGAAAACCATTCGCGGCCAGCCAGTCGATTGCCGCCTTCGGCTCGTCGGTCTGGATGATGGTGGCGCCGCGATCGGCCCAGAAACCCCAGCTTTCGCGCGGCAGGCTGGCCTGCACCGCCAGTTCGTCGCCGCGGCCGCCGGCGAGGAAGCCGCCCGGTTTGTTGGCGATGGCGTAGGTGTCGGCCCAGATGTGCCAGTTGCCCCTGACTGCGGCCGCGCGCATGCGCGTGCTGAACAGCGGCCCGCCCGTCTCGGTCAGCGTCTCGGCGCCTGCCCGCCAGTTGATCAACTCGATCGCGCGCGGCGAGAAGGCGCGGTCGACCGTCCCGGCGAAACCGGCGTCATGCACCGCGTCATCGGCGATGATCGGCATGAACTGGAAGCCGCCGCCAATGGTCTCCATGGCGGCCTTGACCGTGGAAATCCGTTGTGAATTCCACAGGTTCTCCTTGACGATGACCTGTTCGGCCATGCCGAGACCGCGAGCGACCGCAATCATGCCCGGGAGGGCGCCGACGTCGAGCTTGTTGTCGAGGTTGATGAGGATGCGGTTTCTGGTCGCCATCAGCATCTCGTGCAGCGTCGAGACTGTTTCACTTGTCGCCGCACCGGTGCCCTCGACCACCAGCCGGCATGTCTTCAGTTCGGCCAGCGTGTACATGACCACCTCGCCCTTGCAGGTCGTGGTGCGGTCGAGCCAGCTGTCATGCATGACGACGAACTCGCCGTCCTTCGAGCGCCTGATGTCGACCTCGACGATTTCGGCGCCCATGGCGATCGAGCCCTCCACGGCGGCAATCGAATTTTCCGCGTAGAGCGTCTTGCCGGCCTGCATGCTGCCGGCGCGATGCGCAGCCACCATGACGTGATCGCGCCATTGGTTGGCATGCTCGAAGCGGTCGAGGATCTGTCTGGCGCGGGTCTCGCCGGCCAAGGCCTGGCCAGAGGCGGCTGCCACGGCCGTGTAAAGCAGAAAACTCAGCCAGATGGTCCGCATCGAGAATCGCTCCTTGCCGGATCGACACCCGGATAGGCGACGCCCGTGACATCTGGGTGAACGAAGCCGGCTAGCGGAATACTCGCAGCAGGTGCGTCAGATGCGTTTCGAGAGCCTGCGGAACCACGCCATGGCCGGCATCTCGACAAAACGCCAGGTGATCCAGGAGGCGGCAATGGTAGCGGCGAGCATGACGACGATCGCCACCGCCCCCGTCCAGCCGGCACCGAAGCCGGTGGCAGGCTGGCCGCGCAGCATGAAGTCGCCGATCAGGCCAAGGCCGAGCTTGCGCTCGACGAGCCCCGCGACGTTGATCAGGCGCGCCTGGACGAAGATGTGGACCATGTAGATCGAATAGGACAGCGCGCCGAGCGTCAGCATGAACGGGGCTCTGAGCAAGGCGCTGATCCAGCCACCCTCATGGGCGAACAGAAACAGCGCCAGCGCGAACACCAGGGGTGCCGCGATGCCGAAGTCATTGTCGCCCGCCAGCGAAACGAAAAGCACGATGACGGCCACCATGACGATTTCGGCAAGGGTCCAGTCCATCCGCGGGCCGCCCCTGGCGAGAGCCTGTCGCGCCCCTGCGATGGAATCATGCTGAAACCAGGCCAGCAAGGCGCCGAGCGAGAAGCCGTACAGGCAACGGATGAAGCCGAAATCGAAGGACACATCCATATGATGGGTCGAGAAGCCGAGCAGGAACAGCGGCGCGGTGACGGCGGCCGCGACGAACCATATCCAGGCGCGCGCGCCGGCGACGAAGACCACGCCGGCAAACAGGAGATAGGCGAAGAACTCGGCCGAAATGCTCCAGCTCGGCGCATTCCAGGTCAATTGATCCTCGAAGCCGACACCCTGCAGCAGAAGGAGATTGGCAAGCAGGCTGTTGAGGTCGAAGCCGCCGGTGAAGGGGGCAGCCCCCGTGCCGTGCAATTGCGGCAGCATCAGCCGCAGCAGCTCGAAACCGGCGAAGGCGGCAAGCATGAGCAGATGCAGCGGGTAGATGCGGCCGAAACGGACCAGGGCGAAACGCGCGACCTGTCCCGGCTGGTTGAGCCGATCGCCGTAGCTGCTGGCGATGACGAAGCCGGAAAGGACGAAGAAGAAATCGACGAACAGGTAGGACGAACCGATGAAGGCGCTTTGCGAAATCGTCGAACCGGTAGGAAAGTGAAACAGCGCCACCAGAAGCGCGCAGATGCCGCGCCACGAATCGAGGACCAGGAAGCGTTCGCCGGCGACCGTGCCGGTGTGGGTCGACGCCGCGGCACGGGTGGGGTTGAGAAACGCGGTCTGGGTCATGATGATACAATCCTGTCTTGCCGTGGCACTCGGGCAGCGCCATTCCGTCTCGCCAAGCTATGACTGGCATCTTCCGTGCCGGTTCTGTAGTTGTTGCAACCCGATGAAAAACGAGGATCCGTAATGGCGAACCACACCATCGACAACGCCTTCACCGCCCGTTCCAAAACGGGCGCCGCGTTCGAGCCGACCTATTCCGGCGCGCTGTCGTTCATGCGGCGCAAATACACCAAGGACGTGAAGGGCGCGGATGCGGTGGTGTGGGGTATTCCCTTCGATGCCGCCGTCACCAACCGGCCTGGCGCCCGCTTCGGGCCGCAGGCGATCCGCCGTGCCTCGGCGATCCTCGACAACGACCCGCAGTATCCCTTTTCACGCGATCTGTTCGAGCATCTGGCGGTCGTCGACTATGGCGATTGCCTGCTCGATTCGGGCAACCATCAGAAGACGCCCGGCACGATCGAGCGCGAAGCGGCGAAGATCCTCAAATCAGGCGCCTTCCTGTTGACGCTCGGCGGCGATCATTTCGTCACCTGGCCACTACTCAAGGCGCATGCCGCCATCCATGGTCCGCTCGCTTTGGTGCAGTTCGACGCCCACCAGGACACCTGGCCGGACGACGGCAAGCGCATCGACCACGGCTCCTTCGTCGGTCGCGCCGTCAAGGAAGGCATCATCGATCCCGACCGGTCGATCCAGATCGGCATCCGCACCCATGCGCCCGACACGTTCGGCATCAAGATCCTCCATGGCCATGAAATCGAGGAGATGCGGGCGTCCGACATTGCCTACGCCATTGTCGACCGCACCGGCGGCAAAAAGACCTATCTCACCTTCGACATCGACTGCCTCGATCCGGCCTATGCGCCCGGCACAGGCACGCCGGTTGCCGGCGGGCCGTCCTCGGCCAAGATCCTGTCGACGCTGCGCCAGCTCAACCAGATCGATATTGTCGGCGCCGATGTCGTAGAGGTTGCGCCGGCCTATGATCACGCCGATATAACGGCAATCGCCGGCTCGATGGTGGCCATGCAGTATCTCGGTCTGCTTGCTGAACGGAAAGCCCGGCTTGAAGAGCTGAACAACGGCAATCACAATGGTGCCGCAGTGATTCAAGGCCAGGGCATACAGTATTGAAAACTCAGGGAATTTGAACAACCCATGAAACCGAAAATCTTCATCGACGGCGAACACGGCACCACCGGCCTGCAGATCAGGGCGCTGCTTGCCGAGCGCGGTGATCTGGAGATCATTTCCATCCCCACCGAGCGTCGCAAGGAAACGGCGGCACGTGCCGAGTTCCTCAATGCCGCCGATGTCGCTATCCTGTGCCTGCCCGACGACGCGGCGAAGGAAAGCGTCTCGCTGATCGCCAACGACACCACCAGGGTCATCGATGCGTCGACCGCGCATCGCGTGGCGGAGGGCTGGGCGTATGGTTTCGCCGAGATGGACAAGGACCAGGCAAAGGCGATTGCCTCGGCAAAGCGCGTCGCCAACCCAGGCTGCTGGCCGCAGGGACCGATCGCGACGCTGCGGCCGCTGGTCACAGCAGGCCTGCTGCCGGCGGATTTTCCGATCACCGTCAACGGCATTTCGGGCTATTCGGGCGGCGGACGGCCGATGATCGAGGACTACGTCGCCAAGGGCGAGGACGCCTCGGAATTCCTGCCTTACGGCCTCACCCTGCAGCACAAGCACGTGCCGGAATTGAGGGCCTATGCAAGGCTGTCGCATGATCCGATCATGCAGCCGGCGGTCGGCAATTTCGCGCAAGGCATGATCACCGTGGTGCCATTGCAACTCGGCGGCCTCGACCATGTGCCGACCGGTGCGGAGCTGCATGCGGCGATTGCCGACCATTTCGCCGCCATCAAGGGCGGTGTGGTCGAGGTGGCGCCCTATGCGCATTCGGAGCGCATGCCGGAGATCGATCCGGAGATCTACAACGGCACCAACCGGATGAAGGTCTATGTCTTCGCCAACGACAAACGGGCGCAGGCCCTGCTGCTGGCGGTCTACGACAATCTCGGCAAGGGCGCCTCGGGTGCCGCCGTCCAGAACATGGATCTGATGCTCGGCCTCTGATGGACACGCCAGCCTTTCCGGCGCGCTGGAAAGTCAGCGCGCCCGAACTCATTGCCGAGACCTTTTCGAGCCGCATCTGGAAGGTTTTGCGCGAAGACGGATCGCCGGCGATCGTCAAGGCGCTGAAGCCTTTCGATGACGTCGCCGACGAGTTGCGCGGAGAGCACTATCTCGCCTGGCGGCGCGGCGAAGGCGCGGTGCGTCTGCTCGGCCGCGACGGCCACAGCATGCTGCTCGAATATGCCGGTGAAACCCTGCTGCAGCAGGTTCTCGACGAACAGGGCGACTTTGCCGCGACCGCAATCGCGGCGGAGCTGATGGCAAAACTGTTTTCACGGGGGAAAGCCCCCTACCCGCCCGAGCTTCAGCCGCTCCGGGAACGCTTCGCCAGCCTGTTCGACAAGGCGAATACCGATCGCGACGCCGGCCTTGACAGCCTCTATGTCGAGGCAGCCGTCATCGCCGAGCGGCTGCTGGCCGATCCGCACGACATCAGGCCCCTGCATGGCGATCTGCATCACGAAAACATCCTGCACGGGCCGCGCGGCTGGCTGGCGATCGATCCGAAGGGCGTGCTCGGCGATCCCGGCTTCGACGCGGCGAACATGTTCTACAACCCGCTCGACCGGGACGATCTCTGCCTCGATCCGAAGCGGATCGCTGATATGGCCGAGATCTTTGCCAGAACACTGAGCCAGACACCGACCGCTATCCTCGATCATGCCATTGCCTATGGATGCCTGTCGGCGTCCTGGCATCACGAGGACGACAATGCGGTCGAGGAGAATCGCGAAATGTCGATCGTCAAGGCGATCCGGGCGGTGCGGGCAAGCTTCTGATCCGACCCAGTAGATCGGCTCGGGATCAGCCCCTGAGCGCTATTCCCGTCGGCAAGGGATAGGCGCCCTTGGTGCCGCGCCAATGGGCTGCTGCAAAGCCCAGCACGATCAGCGCAAATCCCTGATGGGTCAGCGCCATATGCAACGGCACATGCATGAGCAGCGTGCCGACGCCGATCGAGGCCTGCACCAGCACCAGTAGAAACAGCAGCGTCGCGCGGCGCGCATGCGTCGAGCCTGGCAGCCGCCGGCGCGTGGCGATCATGTGCCACAAGGCCACGACGAATACCGTGTAAGCGCCAAGCCGATGGACGAACTGCACCGTCTTCGGGCTCTCGAAGAAGTTGCGCCATGCCGGCTCGAGGATCAGCAGATCGCCGGGAATGATCTTGCCGTCCATCAGCGGCCAGGTGTTGTAGCTCAGGCCCGCATCGAGCCCGGCGACCAGGCCGCCGAGATAGATCTGGATCAGCGCCAGCAGCACGATGAAGCCGGCCAGCCTCTGCGTCGACCTATCGGCGGCAGGCTCGGAATGCGGCGCCAACCCGCGCGCGACCACCATGGTGGCGGTGAAGATCAGTGCGGCAAGGGTCAGGTGGGTCGCCAGCCGGTACTGGCTGACGGAGACCCGGTCGACCAGGCCAGAGGCCACCATCCACCAGCCGATGGCGCCTTGCAGGCCGCCAAGCAGCAGAATGCCCACGAGTTTCCGACCCAGGCCGCGCTCGATGCGGCGCGTCGCCCAGAAGAACAGCAGCGGCAAGGCGAAGACCAGGCCGACGCTGCGCGCCAGGATGCGATGCGCCCATTCCCACCAGAAGATCGATTTGAACGCTTCGATGCCCATGCCCTTGTTGAGCTCGGCATATTGCGGGATCTGCTGGTAGAGCTGGAATTCCTCTTGCCACTCGGCATCGTTGAGCGGCGGGATCACGCCATGGATCGGCTTCCACTGCGTAATCGACAGGCCGGAATCGGTGAGCCTGGTGGCGCCGCCGACCAGCACCAGCGCAAACAGCACCAGAAGCACCACATAGAGCCAGGCGCGCAGCAGCGCCCGGTTATGCAGGTCGCGGTCGCGGGCGACGTATGGCGCGGCAGCTGATATGGCAGCCATGATCTTGTCCCGGCAGGTTGATTTGGCGGATTGGTGGACCATCGCACCCGTGCTGGCAAGACCATCCGGCGCGGCACGCCGTCGCGCCGCGTCTCACCGGTTGCGCAGTCTCGCCTCAAGGCCTATGCGAGGCCGTTACCCCTTGAGCCTGCCAGGCCGCCTGTGCAAATTCCGGCATGCTCGATCAGGAGACCAACCATGCCCCTGCGCCTGAAAAAGCTGATCGGAATGTTTCTGCTGGTGGCGCTGGTCATCATCTATGCGCTGGTCGCATCGATCTTCGCGGTCGCCCGGCTGTCGGAGTCGGGTCCGTGGGTGCATTTCCTGTTCTTCCTGCTCAGCGGCCTGCTCTGGGTGCTGCCGGCAATGGGCATCATCAAATGGCTGATGCTGGAGCCGAGGGCCAAGCGCTAGGCGAAACCGCCAGCGTCAGATGGTGACGACCATCTTGCCGGCATTGGCGAGCGGCGTCGTCACGCCCGACAGCATGGTGCGAATATGGGCGAGGCTCTGATAGCGGCCGTTGACGGAAATCCGCGGCAAAGCATGCAGGAACCCGGCATGTTCGGCGCGCAGCACGCCGTGGCGCGTCGTCACGGCAGAGGTGTAGCCTGCGTCACGGGCAAAGCCGACTTCGCGACAGCCTACGGCACTCGCATAGCCATAGGGGTAAGCGAAATGGCGGGGCTCTTCGCCCAGTTCGGCCAGCAACATGGCGCGCACGGCGCCGATCTCGTGCCGGGCATCGGCTTCGGAGAGCCGCTTCAGATTGCTGTGGTTGATCGTATGGGCGCCGATCGTCACCAGCGGATGCGCGGCGATGCGGCGGATTTCGTCCCAGTTCATCAATGTGCGCAGGCGCGGACCGTCGGCGTCGATGCCATTTGCGCGAGCCAGATCGCGCAACACCGCCTGCAGGTCCTTCTCGCGGATTTCGGAGGTGAGATAGGCGTGCAGGCGTGCATTGGCCTGCAGCTTCTTCGCGGGGGTCGAGCAATCGATCGTCAGCGGACCCTTCGGCCGCGTCAGCGTCAAGGTATCGCGCGCGTTGACGATGTCCTCGACAACGTCCCACCACAGGTCGGCTGTGCCGTTGATCAGCCCGGGCGCGACATAGATGGTGATCGGCGCGCCGTGCTTCTCCAGCACCGGCAGCGCCTCGACCATATTGTCGCGATAGGCATCGTCGGCGGTGATCGTGGCAAACTGACCGCCTTTGCCGCCCGCCTTGATGCGCTCGACGGCTTCGTCCATGGAGACGAAGGCATAGCCATGCGCCTTCATGTCGGCGATCATGGCATCGAGGAACCCGGGCGCGATATTCAGATGCCGGTTGACGCCGTCCGGCTTTTCCGGCGTCGCGGTAACACGGTGCAGCATCAGGA
>NZ_RZQA01000789.1:0-3028 GCF_004022915.1 Mesorhizobium sp. M7A.F.Ca.US.006.04.2.1 | reverse complement strand
CGTCACCTCAGGTCGATCGAACTGGAGCGATGGGACGTGAACGGTGTCGCCCCAAATCAGAATGCGTTCGCCACCGCTCGAAACACGAAAGCAGCTGTGTCCCGCTTCATGGCCATGGGCTTCGACAATGTCGACATCTGTCCCGATACGGTCTCCGGCCTCGAATGGTTCCGCCATGCTGTGAAATCGTTCGAGCCGCACTTCGGCGCGAAAAAAGCCAAGTTCTTCCCCGGGAACGAGCAAGCGCGCCAGGCGCGGGAAAGCGTCGCGGCCGTCGGCAAGCACAAGACCGTGGATGTGGTCGAGATGGGTGTGGGTGAAACAGACGGCACGAACTCGTCCGGCATCGATGCCAGCTTCGTCCAGCGCCTCGGGAAGTCGGCCCATGGTGGGATGCCAGGCGTTCGAGGCACCGGTATCGATCAGGATGATTCCGTCTCCATCGTCAATCGCGAAGGCATTGACGGACAGTCTGAGTTGACCATCAACCAATGCGACTTGTTGCGGCAATTCATCGCCAAACGGCTTGTCGCCGGGTTGCCGAAGCCGTCCGATCGGCATGTCGACATAGCCATCGCGCAAGGAGGTGATGCGCAAGTCACCAAGATCGTAGGTCTGATAAAGGTCGCCCGAAGCCATGCGGTGCATTTTTTCCGATCCGTCTGTAGACAACCGGCAACATGCGACGGGCCAGCTGCGTCGGCAACCCGCCCCGTCAATTCGATCTGTGCCATGTGTGCGTGCGTCGCCTGCCGTGGCCGGATGATGCAGTCGGCGAGGCGGTCCGTTTCGTTCAACTCGCCGGCATGGTGCTGATACCCTGATGTCACGATAGCCTCGGCCCAATCGGGGTTGGACTGCTACATCGACCGGGCTGCCATCTGGTCGCGCCCTTTGCCCTGATATATCCGGCTGCGATCCGTCACATGAGTGAAGCCGTGAAGACATCCAGCCTGACCGGCGCCGTTTCCCCGATGATCCCGGTGCTCGTATGCGCGCTTGCGATCTTCCTGCTGTCCGGGATGGATGCGGCGATGAAGATCCTGGTCATCGCGGTCGGGGTCTACAACACCTTGCTGTGGCGCAGCATGGTCGCGGCCGTGGTCGCGGGCGCAGCCTGGTTGGCGGGACCACGCTTAAAGCCGACCATTCCGGTGCTGAGGCTGCATGCGCTGCGTGCCGCAATTGTCGGCGTCGTGCTGATATCCTTCTTCTGGGGCTTGGCCAGGCTGCCGCTCGCGGAGGCGATCGGGCTCAGCTTCGTGGCGCCCTTGTTTGCGCTGTTTCTCGCCGCGCTACTGCTGGGCGAACGGATCCGACGCCAGGCTGTCTGGGCATCGTTGGCCGGCATCGCCGGCGTCGCCATCATCATGGCCGGCCAGTTCGGGCAGGCAGACTATTCGCAGGACGCCATGCTCGGCACGGCAGCGGTGCTCGTGTCGACGGTGTTCTACGGATACAATCTGATCCTCGCCCGGCAACAGGCGCAGTTGGCCAAGCCGATCGAGATCATGCTGTTCCAGAACCTTTGCGTTGCCATCCTGCTAGGCCTCGCGGCACCCTGGCTTGCCGTCGCCCTGCCGAGCGATCTTTGGCTTCCTTTGGCCGGGGTGACGGTGCTGTCGCTCGCCGGGCAATTCCTGATGAGCTGGTCCTACGCCCGCGCCGAAGCGCAATATCTGATCCCGACGGAATACTCGGCCTTCATCTGGGCGGTCGCGCTTGGCTGGTTCTTCTTCGGCGAGGAGGCGACCTGGACCACGCTGACGGGAGCGTGCCTGATCGTCGCCGGCTGCCTGATCGCCGCGCGGGCCAATCCCAGGCTTGCCGAGCCCATCGAAGTGGCGGTTTGAACGTCGACGTTCAACGCCCCGCAGGATCGCGAAATACCCCAGTCTCCACCTCGTGCATGAAGTGAGCGATGAGAGCCGCGCATTGGCGATGATGCGTTTCGAGAAGCATGTGCCCGCTCTCAAAGACATGGATTTCGACGGCGTCGAGATCGCGGCTGTAGGCCATGATCTCGTCCAGCGCGAAGAAGGCGTCGTGGCGCCCCCACAGCACCAGGCATGCTGGCTGTTGGTCGCGGAGATAGGCCTGGATGGCCGGGAAGCGCGCGATGTGCGAGCCATAATCGGTGAAGAGTTCGAACTGAATGTCGGTGTTGCCGGGCCTCGCCAGGCGCTCCGTATCGAGATACCAACCCTCGGGCGGAAACAACACTTTCAGACGCTCGGGGAGACCGCCGATATATTGGTTTCGGGTCCCCTCGAAATTCATCCAGTCCGGCAGTTTGGCGCGGTTTTCTTCAGTCGGTTCGGCGAAGAACGCCTTCGGCGCGTCCCATTCCGGTCCCAGCCCCTCGTCATGAGCGTTGCTGTCCTGGGCGATCAGGCCGAGGATGCGATCCGGACGCCGTGTGGCGAGATGATAGCCGACGGGCGTGCCGAAGTCAGTGATGTGGAGGAAGAATCGCTGGAGGCCGAGGGCCTCGATGAAGGCTTCGATCGTGCTGGCCAGGTTGTCGAACGTGTAGTCATAGGCATCGATGGAAGGGGCGGACGAAAAGCCGAAACCGGGCAGATCCGGCGCCACCACATAGGCTGTCTCCGCCAGCGGTTCGATGACATTGCGATAGACGTGCGACGAAGTCGGATATCCGTGCAGCAGCAGGATTGCCGGTCTGCGGGGATCGCCGGCATGACGGTAGAAGATGTCGAGGCCGTCGACATTGATGGTTTCGTGGCGGGTCTTGTAACGATTGCTGCACATCCTCTCCCTCCCAGGGGTTCCGCGCCGATCTGGCGACGCGCTGGCTTTGACACCACGTATCCGTATGATAGTGGTTACATCATGTAACCGTATAATCCGGTTAATGAGGTTATGTTCCATGGGCGATGCATACACCGAATGGGTACCGGATCACTTCATAGGCGGGCATCCCGCTTTGGACCTGTCGAACGCCGTGTTCGACCGGCGGGCGCCGGCAGCAGACAATGAACTCTTCAAGTCCGTCCGGGATGTTGCG
>NZ_RZQA01000788.1:0-3029 GCF_004022915.1 Mesorhizobium sp. M7A.F.Ca.US.006.04.2.1 | reverse complement strand
CACCTTAACTCGGCGCGCCCTGATTACGGCCGCGCCAATCGACGGCAACTGCTTGCCGCCTGCGCGGCCGTTTCAATCGAGGATGCCGGCCTTTCGCAGATATCCCAGGAGTCTGGTAGGGGCATCGTTGTAGCTGATAGATGACTGCTCGGCCATGCTCAGCGAGCACCAGGCCGCTATTTCGGTAACCAAGGCCTCGCCTCCATCGATGGGCGCCGAAACAAGGTGTCCGTCATTGCCCATAGCGATTGCAACGGTGCCGTCCGCACCGTATCCGATCGCCGCAATTCTTTGAAATCGCCGGTCGCCATCGACACGGACGTCGAACAGTACCGAGCCGGCAGTCTTTTCTGCCGCGTCTTCCACCCGTTCGGAAAACGGGCGATTCATGCAGCCTAGATTTGACAGCGACTGTTCAAACAAGACGAGTTCAACGTACTGCGCATTCATGATGCGACTATGGGCGCGCGGGAGCAGCCGGCAATCCTGCCGTGGCCATTTCACACAGGAAACCCGAGTTGGGCGGGCAATCGAATTTGACACAGGGGCATTGTCCTGACTGCCGAAAGCGGATCTTCTTTCCCGAACGTCGCTATTTCGAGTTGAAGGTTGCAGCGGCATGAGAGGGATCAGACGCTGGCCAAGCGTAAGGGTCTCGAACTGGACCTGCGCGAGGAGCTGCAAACGCCTGGCCAAATCCGGGTGCATTATCAGTCGCTTTACGCCGCCGACACCAACAGTATGACGGGCGTCGAAGCCCTCGCACGCTGGCCTAGACCGGGTGCATTGGCCGATCGAGACCTGGCAGTGAACGTATCGGATTGCAACTGAACAATCCGAGCTTTGCCACGAAAGTGTCGGCATCTTGTTGGAAACGCAAATGGATCCGCGGCGGCTCGGTTTGGAGTTTACGGAAAGCACGCTCTCCCAGCGTCCGACGGAATGCCCGCGCAAGCTGGCTGCGACCAGCTACAAGGCTTTTTACTTTCCTGACCGATGCCGAACCAGAAACTTCAGGATCTCTTCGACGACGGATCAAGGCGGGCGCCCGCCTGACAATGCGATTATGTGATTTCCAGGCGGTCCACAGGGCGCTGCCGCGATCAGCCTAGCCGTTCATCGGGTGCAAGGCGGGAGATTAGGCCGCAAATCGAGAAACGCAGCCCCTCCGGCGCAAAGTCGAGATCCGGAGGCTGTCCGAACAGGCTCGTCAAGGCAGCGCGCATATAGCGTGTCCCATATCCCACTCGCGAGGGCTCGACTACCGTTGGTCCTCCTGCTTCGGTCCATCTCAACGCCAGCACTGGTTCCGAGCTCGACGCTATATTCCATTCCAGGCGTATTCTGCCTTCGGGACGGGACAAGCCGCCATATTTGATGGCGTTTGTCGCTAGTTCATGAAGTGAGAGGGCAAGAGTTGTGCCGGCATCGCGCGACAGCAGCACCTCGGGTCCGTCGATCGTGATGGCAGCTTGTTTCTTGGAAAGGTATGGCGCGAGGACCGATTTTGCGACATCCGTCAAGGCCACGGTCTCGCCACCGGCAGCAAAAACTGCAGAATGAACATCCGACAAGGCTCTCAATCGCCCTTTGAAGTCTTCTGCAAGCCCTTCTGCCGAGATCGCACCGCGCCTGGTCATATCGAAGATGGATATGACGGTCGCCAGGATGTTTTTCACTCGATGATTTAGCTCAAGGCGGAGTTCCGTCTCCCGCTCAAGATAGTCACGCACGTCGCGCTGGCGAATTCTGGTGAGGAGTGCCGACTGGATTCCGCTTATCAGTTCGAGCGCAGCCACTGGACGCTGATAGTATATCTGGCGCGAACGTGGCCAGGCAGCACTCAGCGCCGCTTGGATGCGTGACTGCTGTGCCCCACGGTCCAACAAAACAACGATTGGAATTTCCGACCAATTGGGCTGCGCCTGAAGGAAACCTTCAACTGTTGCGATCGCCTGAGGATTCAAGGCTTCGTGGGTGACAACCAGCACTCCAGGAGACAGTGCAAGCAATCCCTCTAAGTCCTCGGGGCTCGCCGCTCGAGCCCGTAAACCACGTTCCTGCAGCAGGGAGGCGGTGTAACCGGCATCCTTGCGGTAAGGCGCCAAAATGAGCACCCAATCCAGTGTTCCCAGCCCGTTTCGCTCGACGTCGCTCACGTCTCGGGCAGAGGATTGTAGGCAACCACGGAAACGCCGGAACTCGCGATGAAAAGTTCCCGGACATCGAGATCGTGGGGACCGTGGCGTTTCTTGACAACCGTGATATTGCGCCTAAGGCGGCCTTCATGCTCGGACATGCGCAGCAGAAGCACGGTGTCGCCGAGAAAACTGACGTCCACGTCGATCCCAACATTCTGCCCGAGCAAACCATGCTGGGCGACAATGAGCATGGTTAGCACGTCAGCGCGAGCGAGATGTTTCAGGAGAGACTGGATGTCCAGCACCGCCTTTTCCCGGTGGGGAAGAGAATTCAGATAGCCGGTGAAGCTGTCAATCACGACTACCCGGGTATTGTTGCGACTGACGACTTGCTGCACAATCTGGCCGAACTCTCCGGGCGAGATTTCGTTCGGACTAAAATCGTAGATGACGAGTTGGCCGTCCTTGTAGAACTGCCGAAGATCCATCCCAAGGCCTTCGGACCGGCGAAAGAAAGTCTCCAGCCGCTCCTCAAACAGGAACAGGGCCACGCTCTCGCTCCGTTGAAGCGCGGCAGTGGCGTAAAGCGACGACATCGTCGACTTGCCTGTCCCCGACTGACCAATCACGAGCGTTATGGTTCCCGATTCCTGGCCGCCGCCGAACATCTCGTCGAGAGCGGCTACCCCTGATTTGATCAGTTGCGGCTTGGTCACTTCGGCAGGCGACCCGGGCACAATCCTCGGAAACACCACAACGCCTTCACCCTCGCGAATGGCCATATCGTGATAACCGTCTGCAAACGGCACGCCGCGCATTTTGCTGACTTCAACACGCCGGCGCACGCCGCCGTAATCCTCGAGAGATTTATCAAGCCGGATCACGCCG
>NZ_RZQA01000787.1:0-3032 GCF_004022915.1 Mesorhizobium sp. M7A.F.Ca.US.006.04.2.1 | reverse complement strand
CCCTACCAGTGACTGTCGAATGGCCGCGGCAGCAGAATGTACCGCCTTTCAGCAGAAACTAACGGAACATCCGTACTCGCCCAAAGTTGGGTTGCAGGAAGCATCGCATGCGGGCTTCCGCAGCCCGTTTCGTGTCACCGGCAATGTGGGCGGGGCGGGCTGTTTTGCGTTGGTACGCAATTTATACCGCTGACTACTTGTGGGTAATCCAGTCCAACAAGCCAACGTCAACCTGCTCGCACCCGACATATTCGCGGACCAGGCTTTCAGCCAGGTGGCGCCATTCACACTCGGGAACGCTTGCTTCCCTGACCAGGTTTCGAAATGCAGAGCGGAGAATGTCGGCATCGAAGGCCGAGACAGCAACAGGACCTGGGTCCAGATCTTCCCAACCTCGGGCCATGTCATCGCGATGACGTTGGCGAAGGCGCTTGAGCAGTTCGCGCGAGGCCTCGATTGCGCGTCGGGAGTGGTCCATATCACGGCGAAATGAGGCAGTTCCGGCCAGGGAATGGTGCCGCAACCGAAAGCTGGTTTCTATAACCGCGCGTGCGACTTCTATATGCGTTTCTGCCATCGCGGCCTCCCTTCCTGCGAAAGGATTTATTTACTCTCTTGTCACGCGTGACCCAAGAAGGATTCAACGTACGGTTTGATACGAAGGGGTGGCGCGCAGATGGGCATGGTCCCGAACGAACGAAGGGCCTGAACGGCAAACTATTTGCGATCCAGGCCCCTAGCCGTCGGGTTCGTGGCGACATTGCGCCCGCGGAATGCCGTTCACAAGCTGGACCTTGGTCTTGCCATTCCCGCGGAGGGCGTCAAAGTCGGAGACGCGCTGAACAGTTAGAACTTCATCGCGATGCCGACGCGGAAATCGTGCGTCTGAAGCGTGTGTTCCAGCGTGCATCCGCCGCCACAATATTCAAGCGACTTCTTGCCGAAGAAGGAGAAGTCGTATTCGCCGCGCAAGAACACGTTGTGTGTGAGCGCGACGTCGATGCCTGCTCCAACAACACCACCGACCAAGGTGGCATCCCGCTCAGCGTTTCCACCCGGGTAGAATGTCTTCAGCTTTGCAGCGGTTACACCAGCCGTGACAAACGGCATGTAGGCTCCCATGTCCATGCCAACGCGACCCTTTACGGATCCGAACAAACCTGTGGAGGCGTCAAGGACGCCTGGGCCTGGAATATCGTCGAAGGTGTTCTTCTTGAAGCGGTAGCCAAGCTCGCCTTCGACGCCATAGACAATCTTGCCGGATTGGAGGTTATAGCCTGCAAAGCCGCCGACCGTTGCCGAGCCGACATTATGCGTTGCGCCAGCCTGGGCGCCCGGTCCATAGATCTTGTAGTGTTCCAACGTTCCGGCGCCGAACACGCCGGCGTATGGCCCTTGCCAGGTCCATTCAGGGGTATCGACAGGAGCGATCGTCATATCGGCAGCCATGGCCGGAGCCGCGGAAAGCGCAACGAATGAAGCGAGCAAAAAAGCTTTCATGAAATCCCCATCAAAATCGCCAATCGCCTTATATCGATGAGCCTGCAACTTTGTATATAGCTAGGAAGTCACACCCGTAGGCTAAGTTGCTGCGCCTGAATTCGGCGAAATAGGTATCGGGATGGCCGGTGCAAGCAGGCATCCCTCGAAGAGCTCAATACTTCCGCGTCAGGCTTCGATGCGGGCATTATCGAGAAATTCAAGTGCGGAGCGTGGAAGGGTGCCGTTCTGATCTTCAATGAAGCCGCTGCCGCACGGATCAGGCTTGCAGCTGTGTTCGTGAAGAATGCCGATGGGTATACCGGACGGCTCAATCCGCAGCAATCAGGAAGGATGCCGTCGACGCCATAGTTAGGCGGCGGCGCGCAGGGCGGTGACTCGCCCAATGTCCGGGTCCCTTCTCAGCCATCTATCGGTAAAGTCCCGGGTATTTGGCCTTCTCAGCCTGGCAATTTCCCGCTCTCTGGACCGCCATGGCGTAAGCTCTTTCATAGGTGCGAATGGCCTTCCGGAACTTAGGAGGATTAGGCGTCAGGTGTTTTTCTAATCCCCTCGTACAAAAGCACAGGGACAGCAATGATAGCTTTTCCATCTTCTGTAGGCCTCAGCCGGCACCTTTGCATAACGCCGTTGAGGTTACCTGCCATTTTAGCGGCCAAATTTAACTTGGCATCGGGCATCCCGACCAGGAAGTGGATATTGTCCTGTCCTGCCGAAGCCGCCGAAGACGCGAAGCAAATTGCGGCGGCGAGTGCGACCAAAATGCGGATCAAAGTGACGTCCCCCCAATATTCCCAAATCTGAGCCAGGCTGAATATTTGGCAACCTAGCACCAAGCACACTATCCACAAATATGACACCTTCAAAACGCTCTCGCTCGATGCGCCAATGGGAGGGACTGACCTTAGGCGAATCGATTTGCTGGTGGCGCCGGAACCTTACGAGCCGGAGGAGGACGAAGAGGATGATCCGGATACGGTGATGCTCTGGGGCGGATACTCGCGTTGGCAAATGAAAAATTCCAGGTGGATAAGCGGTGGATCGAACCCGAACCTTGTTTTCTAAGCTTTTGAAAATGTTATGGTTTTTGCATTGTGCTGGTGCCCCCGGACGGAATCGAACCGCCGACCTTCGGTTTACAAAACCGCTGCTCTACCAGCTGAGCTACAAGGGCACGGCGCTCCGGTTAGCATATTTGTTGCGCCAGTAAAGACAAAACTCCGTTTTTCCCGGCATGCCGCATGGGCCGTCGGCGAGGGCATCCTGAAAACCGCCGGATTGCTTCCTACATCTAGGGAAGGGTGCAATCGCTTCGAGCAGGGGTGTCGCATGATCAGATTTGTCATCATTCTCCCGATCATCTTCGTGGCCTGGATGCTGCTGGTGAAGATCATCAGCGACGTGAAGAAGGCCAATGTCGACTGGACCGGCGTCACCACCATCATCGGCTTCATCGCGCTGGCGTTCTGGCTGCGCCATGTCACGGGGATGGGGTGAGGGAATAGGGGAATAGGGGAATAGGGGAATAGGGG
>NZ_RZQA01000786.1:0-3035 GCF_004022915.1 Mesorhizobium sp. M7A.F.Ca.US.006.04.2.1 | reverse complement strand
AGATGATGCCGATCGACGGCAGGATCAGCGGCAGCTTGATCTTCCAGAACTGCGCCAGGCCGGTAATGCCATCGCATTCGGCGGCCTCGATCACCTCTTCGGGGATCGACAGCAGGGCGGCGTAGATCAGCATCATCGGGATGCCGACGAACTGCCACACCGAAATCAGGCTGAGTGCGGTGAGCGCATATTGTTCCTTGCCGAGCCATGGCGTGAACAGGCTTTTCAGGCCGACGAGATCCATCAGATGCGGCGCCACGCCCCACAACGGGGACAGGATCAGCTTCCAGGCGAAACCGACGATGACGAAGGACAGGATGGTCGGCACGAAGATCGCCGTGCGGTAGAAGGCCGCGAACCTCAGTCTCGGGCTGGACAGAAGCGCGGCCAGCATGACGCCGATCGGGTTCTGCACCAGCATGTGGATGATAAAGAACCAGGTGTTGTTCCTCAGCGCGTTCCAGAAACCCACCGACCAGTTGGGATCGCCGAACAGCATGCGGAAGTTTTCCAGCCCGACGAAGACCTGGTGCTGCTCGATGTTGCGGAACAGCGAGAGCTGCAGCGTGCCGGCGAGCGGCAGGATCATGATTGCCGTGTAGACAAGCACCGCCGGCGCCAGGAAGACGCCTATATGCCAGCGGAACGGTCTTTTCGCTCTGATATCTGCGGCCATGAGTTCGGTCCCCGCCGTCTCTCGGTTCCAAAGGGTATCGATCTAGATGATGCCTCGATGCACGGCCCGACCATTCCTGCCGATGCGGCAGGAACAAAGGCCTGCGACTGATCAGCTAGCCTTCCCCGAAGAGAGGGTAAGGCCGGGAGGCGGTGCCGACAATCGCAATCCGAATAGGCTTTGAATGAGGTAGTCCGGAACCGGCCAGGCGTGCGCCAGGCCGGTTCCGTTGCCTGAGCTCTTACTTGGCCGGATGGTACCAGCTATCGAGGCCGGTCTGCAGCTTCTTGGCCGCCGCTTCCGGCGTATCGGTGCCGTTGATGACGTTGGCCGATTCAACCCAGGTCTCGTTCTCGAGGTTCGGCGTGCCGCGCGACAAGATCTGGTAGGTCGAGCGGATCGTCGACTTGCACTTGCCGCGCCAGGAGACGAATTCCTGCGCCAGCGGGTCTTCCATCTTCACCGGCGAGGAGTTCAGGCTGAAGAAGCCCGGCAGTGCGTTGGCGTAGATGGTTGCGAAATCCGGCGAGGCGACCCAGGACAGGAAGGTCTTGGCCGCATCGGCGTTCTTCGAAGCCGCATTCAGGCCCATGCCGATATCGGTATGGTCGGAGATGTAGCAGGTGTCGCCGGCCTTCTCGACCGGCGGCGGGAAGGCGCCCATCTTGAACTGCGCCTGGGTGTTGAACAGGCCGATCTCCCACGAGCCGGCCGGGTAGATGGCGGCGCGGCCGAGCGTGAACAGGTTCTGGCTGTCCGGATAGGTCTGCGCCTCGAAGCCATCGCCGAGATAAGGCTTCCACTTGGCCAGTTCCTCATACGGCGCGACCCAGTCCTTGTCGGTCAGCTTCTGATCGCCCTTGATCAGCGCCGCGCGGCCGTCCTCGCCCTTCCAGTAGTTGGGGCCGATGTTCTGGTAGCCCATGGTCGCGGCTTCCCAGAGATCCTTGGTGCCCATCGCCATCGGGATGTAGGTGCCGTCGGCCTTAATCTTGTCGAGCGCGGCGAAGAACTCGTCGCGGGTCTCCGGCACCTTGATGCCGAGCTTGTCGAAGGCGTCCTTGTTGTAGATGAAGCCGTGGATGACCGAGGCCATCGGCACGCAGAAGCTCGCCTTGCCGTCGTCGGTCTGCCAGGCGGACTTGGCCACCGGCGAAAAGTTCTCCATGCCAGGCAGCGCCGAGAGATCGGCAAGGTTGCCCTTCTTGAACAGCTCAAGCGACTTGTCGAACGGGCGGCAGGTGATCAGGTCGCCCGCCGAGCCGGCGGCGAGCTTGGCGCCGAGCGCGGCGTCATATTCGGTCGGAGCCGAGGGTGCGAACACGACCTTGATGCCCGGGTTCTTGGCTTCGAAAGCCGGGATCAGCTTGTCCTTCCAGATGGCAAGGTCGTCGCCGCGCCAGCTTTCGATGTTGAGCGTTACGTCGTCGGCGTGAGCCAACCCGGCCGAGCCGAGAATGCTGGTGCCCAAAAGCAGTGCCGTCAGTAGTTTCGTTGTCATGCTCAGTCTCCCTGTTGACCTTTTTCAGGTTCGGTTTTGATGAGAACAGAGGCTTTTGAGCCCTTGCTCCCCTCTATAGCGGAAAGGGCCGGCCGCAACTTCTGGCCGGCCTCTTCCAGTATCTTCTGCGCCGCGTCAGTGCTGTCGGCGCCGGCGGCGAGCAGAATGGCGGTCTTGACCGCGCCGCCGCTCTTTTCGAGCAGGCGGGCCGCTTCGTCCGTGCCGCGGCCGCTGACGGCGGCGACGATACGCGCCGCGCGGTCGCGCAGCTTGATGTTGTCGGCCATGAGATTGACCATGTAGCCGTCATGCACATGGCCGAGATGGATGGCGGTCAGCGTCGACAGCATGTTGAGCGCGATCTTCTGGGCAGTGCCGGCGCCCATGCGCGTGGAGCCGGCGATCAGTTCCGGCGGCGTTTCGAGCAGGATGGCGGTTTGTGCCTGGCGCAGCAGCGCAGAGTCCCTGTTGTTGGCGATGCCGATGGTGGCAGCGCCGCGGCGGGCAGCCTCCTCGATGGCCCGCACGGCATAGGGCGTCGTGCCGCTGGCGGAAATGGCGATCAGGCAGTCGCCCTTGCCGAGGCCGGCCTCGGCGACCGCTGCCGCGGCTTCCTCGGTGTCGTCTTCCGGCCCGCCGGCCAGCGTGCGGAAAGCGTCGTCGCCGCCGGCGATCAGGATGGCGATGCGGTCGCGGTGAATGCCGAAGGTGCCCGGCAGCTCCAGCGCATCGGCCAGTGCCATCAGGCCTGAGCTGCCGGCCGCGGCGTAGGCAAGCTTGCCGCCGCCCTTCAGCCTGCCGGCGATGATCTCGGCGGCCCTGGCGATGGATGGAATGGCATGGCGCACCACCTTGGCG
>NZ_RZQA01000785.1:0-3036 GCF_004022915.1 Mesorhizobium sp. M7A.F.Ca.US.006.04.2.1 | reverse complement strand
CTGGTGCGCAAACCGTCCATCTATCTGATGGACGAGCCGCTGTCATCGCTCGACGCCAAGCTGCGGGCGGATCTGCGGCTCGAGCTGAAGCGCATCCAGACCGAGCTCGGCGCCACCATGCTCTACGTCACCCACGACCAGATCGAGGCGATGACGATGGCAGACCGCATCGGCATCCTCACCGAGGGCGTGCTGGTGCAGATCGGCTCGCCGCGCACCATCTATTCAGAGCCGGCAAACCTGCATGTCGCGGCGAGGCTCGGCCAGCCGGCGATCAATCTTCTGCCGACCGGGCTGCTGCCTGACGGCGGCGCACCGGCCGGCACCAAGACGATCGGCGCGCGCACCGAGCATCTGACGATCGCGAAGGCCGCGAATGGCCATGCTGACGGCGTTGTCGACTGGGTCGAGCATCTCGGTGACCAGAACCATTTGCATGTGACGGTAGGCACCAAGAAACTGGTGACGCTGACCGATCCCGACACGGATCTGGCGCAGGGCGACAAAGTGGTGATCCGCTACCGGGCGCCGCTGTATTTCGGCGCCGATGGACAGCGATTGATGTGAGCGGTTTTCGGTGATTCAGCACCGGTTTTGACTTTGCCAGTACGGGACGAATCGATGAAGCACTTTTTCAATCGCAGGGAAACGATCGTCACCGAGGCGCTGGACGGCCTGCTACGAACCATTGGCTCCGGCGATCTCGCGCGCCTCGACGGCTATCCCGAGATCAAGGTCGTCCTGCGCGCCGACTGGGACAAGACGAAAGTCAGTGTCGTCTCCGGCGGCGGGGCCGGGCACGAGCCTTCACATGCCGGTTTCGTCGGCAGGGGCATGCTGACGGCGGCGGTTTCGGGCGAGATCTTTGCCTCGCCAAGCGTCGAAGCGGTGCTGGCGGCCATTCGCGCGGTCACCGGCCCGGCCGGCTGCCTGCTGATCGTCAAGAACTACACCGGCGACCGTCTCAATTTCGGCCTGGCGGCAGAGAAGGCGCGCGCCGAAGGGTTTCGTGTCGAGATGGTCATTGTCGCCGACGATATCGCTTTGCCCGACATCACCCAGCCGCGCGGCGTTGCCGGCACCTTGTTCGTGCACAAGATATCAGGCCACCTGTCGGAAGCCGGCCACGATCTGGCTGAAATCGCGGCAGCGGCGCGGGCGGCGGCCAAGGACATCGTTTCGCTCGGGATGTCGCTGTCGTCCTGCTCGATCCCGGGCCAGCCGCACGAAGACAGATTTGGCGAGAACGATGGCGAACTCGGCCTTGGCATTCACGGCGAGCCGGGCGTCGAGCGGATTGCGGTGCAGAGCGCCGACAGGCTGGTGGCGATCATGGCGGAGCGCCTTGCGAAGCGGCTTGATCCCAAGGCCACCTACGCCTTGCTGATCAACAATCTCGGCTCCGTGCCGCCGCTCGAAATGTCCGTTATCGCCAATGCGGTGCTTGCCTCGCCGTTGGCTAAAACCATCAAACTGACGATCGGCCCGGGCCCGCTGATGACGGCGCTCAACATGAACGGCTTCTCGCTGTCGCTGATCCGGCTGGATGCGGCGCGCGAAACCGCCTTGCAGGCGCCGGTCGGCCCGCATGCCTGGATACCGGCAAAGCCGGTTGTTTCACCTGCCGTCGTGCCGATGGCGAAAGCGGCCGGACAAAGCGTGGCACGCAAGCCCAGCCAGGATGCGCGGACCCGGTCTCTTCTCGTTACCATCTGCGAAAGGCTGATCGCGCTCGAAGCTACTTTGAACGGACTGGACGCCAAAACAGGCGACGGCGACACCGGTTCGACGGTGGCGACCGGCGCGCGCAGTGTTCTCGAGCGGCTCGACACGCTACCGCTTGCCGAGCCTGCAGCCACCCTTGGCGCGATAGGCGACATTCTGAGCGCGTCGATGGGCGGCTCCAGCGGCGTGCTGCTGTCGATCTTCTTCACGGCGGCGGCGCAGGCTCTGGGCGGCGGCGCGAGCCTGCCCAGAGCGCTGCTTGCCGGCCTTGAACGGATGACCTTTTATGGCGGCGCCAGAATTGGCGATAGAACCATGGTCGATGCGCTGGAGCCGGCGCTCAAAGCACTCGACGCGAACGGCCTGGAGGAGGCGGCAACAGCAGCCCGCCATGGTGCCGAGGCCACGGCCGCCATGGACAAGGCAAAAGCCGGGCGGTCGACCTATGTCGGCAGCAAGCTGCAAGGTGTGGTCGACCCCGGCGCTCACGCGGCCGCCGAAGTCTTCGCGGCGGCCGCGGCATTGCATGAAGCGGCCTGACGTATGCTCCAGTTGTCGAATGACCGTTCTTTCGATACTGCCGGCAAGATGGAAACCGGGAATGCGGGTGACATGGCGGCGTTGAACCTTGCCCGGCTGATCGCGGCCGCCGCGGATACGATCGCCGCGAACGCCGAGGAATTGACGGCGCTCGACCAGGCGATCGGCGACGGCGACCACGGGCTGAACATGAAGCGCGGCTTCGAGGCCGTGCGCGCCGAAGCCGAAGCATTTTCGGCCAAACCGCTGCCCGATGCCCTGAAGGCGATCGGCACCAAGCTGGTGATGACGGTCGGCGGCGCCTCCGGCCCGCTGTTCGGCACCCTGTTCCTGGCATTCGGCAAGGAGATTTCGGCGAAACCCGATCGCGCCAATCTGACGGCGGCGTTCGGCAAGGCGATCGAAGCTGTGGCAGCACGCGGCAAATCGCAGATCGGACAAAAAACCATGCTCGACGTGCTGCAGCCGGTGCATGACGCGCTGCTGCAGGGAAAGACAGCTCTTGAAATCGCCGATATCGCCGACGCCGCGGCCGACGCGACCGTCCCTATGAAAGCCTTGCGTGGCCGCGCCTCGTTCCTGGGCAACCGATCGATCGGTCATATGGACGCCGGCGCGCGCTCAACCGCGCTGCTGGTGCGCACAGTGGCGCACAGCCTCGGGGAAAGCGCATGAGCAATGTCGGCATCGTCATCGTCTCGCATTCGCCGCTGGTTGCCGAGGGCACGGCCGACATGGTGCGGCAGATGGTGGGCGACGAAGTGCCGCTTG
>NZ_RZQA01000784.1:0-3042 GCF_004022915.1 Mesorhizobium sp. M7A.F.Ca.US.006.04.2.1 | reverse complement strand
CCTTTGCCGGCGCCGGCACGCTTTTCGAATTGCGCGAAAGCCTGCTTGCGGCCGAGACCGAGCTTTACGGCGGCGCCAGCCCGCGTGTCGCCCCGTTCACCGACGTGCGCGATGCCGGTGCGCTGCTGCAGCGCGCCGGTCTCGCTCTGCCGGTCGCCGACGTCGAGACGGTGACGGTGCGCTATGCCAGCCTGTTCAACCTGATGGCGGATTTGCGGGCCATGGGCGAAACCAATGCGCTCACCGATCGCAGCCGGCGGCCGGGCTCGCGCAAGCTGTTTGCCCGCGCGGCGGAAATCTACGCCGAGCGGTTTTCCGACCCCGACGGCCGCGTCAGGGCAAGTTTCTCGATTGTCTGGATGTCCGGCTGGGCGCCCGACGCTTCGCAGCAAAAACCGCTGAAGCCAGGGTCGGCCAAGGTCTCGCTGAAAACAATCCTGGAGGCGCCCGACGGGCAATGATCCTGCCCCAGGGTGCGGAAAAGCCGGATCAGGGAGTGGGTGCGAAAGCGTTCGCAAGCTTGCTGTTGTTGTCGCTGAACAGCCAGATGATCCCGTCGCGGACCTCACCGATGCCGCCGACGATGGCAAGCGACAGCACGGCGATGATCACGCCATATTCGACGGCCGTGGCGCCGGTCTCGTCGTTCAGAAAACCCAGCAGCACTGCTTTCATGGCCTCAACCCCTCTGTCCGGGACCTTACAGCCGACCTGTTAAGAAAGGTTAACGGCAAAGGCTTAACAGGCGGTGAAACCGCCGCCTTTGCGAAATTTCTTAACCATGTCAGCAGTCGCCGCTGCTCCGGCCATTGGACCTGATGATGCAGACCGAGCTCGGCTGCGGCTGCAGCACGCTGCGGCGCAGCGTGTAGGTTTCGCGATGGCCGATCGAGCCTGTGGCCGCCATGTCGAGCCCGCCGAAACCGTCACGGGCCGACAGCGAGCGTGTCTGGCTGTCGAGGAAAGGGGTTGCGATCAGCGCCAGCGCCACCGCGGCCGAACCGAACAGAAGCGTTATGCGCAATATGCCCATGCCCGCATCGGCGGCGCGAAAGCCGCGCTCGGGCCTGATCGAGTCCCAATCCCTGTCTAGGCTCATGCTATCGCTCCCCGGCAAATCGACGGCTCGGCCGCGAACGGCCATGCTTCAATTTTTCACGACGAGATAAATCTTCCATTAATGCTGGCTGATACAACGCCTCGGCCAGGAACCGGCCGGACGGGAGCCTCAGAGAAGATCGATGAGGAACGGGATCAGCGGCTCATCGGCCGGCGGCATCGGGTAATCGCGCATCTGCTTCGGCCGCACCCATTTCAGCGTCTGCCCTTCCCTGGGCTGCGCGATACCGCGAAAGCGGCGACAGATGAACAGCGGCATCAGCAGGTGGAAATCGTCGTAGGAATGGCTGGCGAAAGTGAGCGGCGCCAGGCACGGGATGTCGGTTTCGATGCCGATTTCCTCATGCAGTTCGCGAATGATGCATTGTTCGGGCGTCTCGCCCGGCTCGACCTTGCCGCCGGGAAATTCCCACAGCCCGGCAAGTTGCTTGCCCTGAGGCCGCTGCGCCAAAAGCACCCGGCCGTCGGCATCGACCAGCGCGCAGGCGGCGACCAGCAGCAGGCGCTTGCCGGCAATCACGACATCATTCATGACCCGGCGGCCGGCGGTAGTGGTAGCGATAGACTTCCTCGAAGCCGAGCGAATGGTAGAGCGCCAGTGCCGGCACATTGTTGGCCTCGACTTGCAGCCAGGCTTCCCGTGCGCCCCGCAGCCGTGCCCATTTCAGTGCCGACAGGATCAGGTTGCGGCCGTGGCCCCTGTTGCGTGCCGACTTGTCGGTGGCGACTTCGAACAGGCCGGCGAGATCGCCGTCATGCACGCAGATCAGCGTCGCCAGCGCTTCTGATCCATCTTCGAGCGCGAACAGCCCGGCTTCGGGCTGGATGGCGCCGATGATCTCCGACAGGCCGGGGCGCAGCGAAACATCCGAACCGCTGACCTTGAGCGACGCGCCGATGAAGCGGCTGATGTCTTTCAGCGGGATCTGGTCCATGGCAGCGTCGAGTTGCGCATCGGCCAGCGGCAGCCGCATGACCAGCGACTCGTCGAACCGGCTCCATCCCTCACGGTCGAGATGGCCAGCAAGATCGGGACCCGACAACGGCGACATGCGGAATGTCAGCGGCCTGCCATAGGCATCGAAACGGCGGCTGGCCCGGCCGATACGGTCGGCAATGTGCTGGATGTCGCCGGGATCGAGCGGATTGACCGAGTTCAGCCGCTTGGCCGGATGGCCGGCGGTCAGCCGCACCACCCAGGTGCCGTCATAGTGGACGGCGGCCGCCGGCCAGGCGCGAAAGCCGGCCGCCTCGTAACGGCGAACGATCGCGAGCATGCTTGCCGGATGCCTGGAGCTCAAAACCGTCAGCTCCGGTAATCGCCATTGATGGCGACATATTCCTTGGTGAGGTCGCAGGTCCACACCGTCGCCTTGCCGCGGCCGATGCCGATATCGGCGCGGATGCGGATATCGTCGCGCTTCATGTAGGCCGACGTCGCGGCCTCGGAATAGCCGGGGTCGCGCTCGCCTTCATGCGCCAGCCTGTTGTCGCCGAACCAGATCGACAGCCGGTCGCGATCGGCGGGTTCGCCGGCCTTGCCGACGGCCATGACGACGCGGCCCCAATTGGCGTCCTCGCCGGCGACTGCCGTCTTGACCAGCGGCGAATTGGCGATCGACAGCGCGATGCGCTTGGCCGAGCGCGCCGATTTGGCGCCGGTGACGGTGACTTCGACCTGCTTGCGGGCGCCTTCGCCGTCGCGCACCACCTGCAGCGCCAGCGATTTCAGCACCTTGCCGAGCGCCCGGCGGAACGTGCCGAGACGGGCATCCTTGGGATCGGTTATCGCCGGCGCGCCGCGCCTGGCGGCCTTGCCGGTGGCGAAGATCAGCAGCGTGTCGCTGGTCGAGGTGTCGCTGTCGACGGTGACCGCGTTGAAAGTCTTGGCCGTGCCGCGCGACAACAGATCCTGCAGGACAG
>NZ_RZQA01000783.1:0-3050 GCF_004022915.1 Mesorhizobium sp. M7A.F.Ca.US.006.04.2.1 | reverse complement strand
GTGCCGGTGCACCGCGTCGTCGACCTGACCGTGCGCTCGCATGAATCCGGCCAGGAGCGGCCGCTGGAGCGCGAACTGGCGCTGGTCAAGGTCGCCGGCCTCGGCGAGGCCCGGGTCGAGGCGCTGCGGCTGGCCGATGCGTTCCGCGCCAGCGTCATCGACGCCAACA
Organism: Mesorhizobium sp. M7A.F.Ca.US.006.04.2.1; assembly: GCF_004022915.1. Classification (NCBI taxonomy): domain Bacteria; kingdom Pseudomonadati; phylum Pseudomonadota; class Alphaproteobacteria; order Hyphomicrobiales; family Phyllobacteriaceae; genus Mesorhizobium; species Mesorhizobium sp. M7A.F.Ca.US.006.04.2.1. The sequence continues at coordinate 2,881 of NZ_RZQA01000783.1, read as the reverse complement.
CCGAGCATTTCATCTTCGAGATCACCGGCAAGGGCTCCAAGATCGATCAGTTCATCGCCATCATGAAGCCGCTCGGCCTGGTCGAAATCTGCCGCACCGGCGTGGCGGCGTTGAACCGCGGCCCGCAGGCGATGTAGGCCTTCGGTGCTGGCGCCGGGCGCGCCAGCCAGCTTCCACAGTGAGGCTTCTGGCCCCGCTGTGGGCCGTCCGTGGGCCTTTGCGGGTTGCCTAGAAAAGACAACGATCCTGACTTGTCGGGGAGGATATCCATGTCGCTTGACGCTTTCCTTGCCCTGCTTGTCTACGCCTTGGTGACTTCGATCACGCCGGGGCCGAACAATCTCATGCTTCTGGCATCGGGCGTGAATTTCGGCATCGTCAGAACCGTTCCGCACATGCTTGGCATCAGCATGGGTTTCCTCGTGCTGCTGCTTGCCGTCGGTCTTGGCCTTGGCGCTGTGTTGACGGCGTTTCCGGCGCTGCATACCGCGCTCAAGATCGCCGGCGGCGCCTATCTTTTGTACCTCGCCTGGAAGATCGCCATGTCGCGCACGCTGACCGGCAAGGGCGAGACGAAGGCGCGGCCGATGCGCTTCATCGAGGCGGCTGCATTCCAGTGGGTCAATCCCAAGGCGTGGGTGATGGCGATCACCGCCATGGCCGTCTATGCCAATGCCGAGCACCCGTTCCTGTCGGTGGTGTTGATCGCTGTGGCCTTCACCATCGTTAATTTACCGAGCGTCTCGGTGTGGGCTGGGTTCGGCACCGCGCTGCGCGGTTTCCTGTCGGACCCGGTACGGCTGAAATGGTTCAACATCGCCATGGGCGTGCTGCTGGCGGCGACGCTTTGGCCGATGCTCAAATAGGTCGAGACGCGCACATTCTGGTCGTCTCAGGCCGGAAGGCGATGGCTCGCAAGCCGTCGGATGGGGATTCAGCCCGTGTTGCACATCCATTGTGCAGTGCACATTAAATCTTCGTAATGCCGTGTTTTGGCCCTTTTCCGACAAAGGCGCGTCCTATCTATTCGGCGAAATCGCGGCAACGGGCCGTGATTTGCGCTAGAGTAGAACCATCGGACCACGACGTGTCGGGTGGAGAGGGCCTTTGACCATGCGTGGAAAAGTCGTTCTTTCGTTGCTTGCCGTCGCCTGTGCGGGCGCGGCCTGGCTCTATGTGTCTCCGGACGCGCTGAGCAAGGCTCAGCAGCTCATCGGCGCAAAGCAGGTCGCTGCCGCGGACAAATCGGCAACCGGCAAGCCGGCAGCGGGCGACAAGGTGGCAGGTGGCGGCGGTGCCGCCCGCTCGGCTTCCATCCTCTCGGCCGTCGCCTCGACAGCCGATTTCCCGATCCGGCGTTATGCGATCGGCTTCGTCTCGTCTCCCGCCGTCGTCAACATCAACGCGCGGGTGTCCAGCCAGATCGTCTCGATCGACGTCAAGGATGGGCAGATGGTCAGGGTCGGCGACGTTCTGTTCTCGCTCGATGACCGGGCGCTGAAGGCGCAGCTGGCAAAGGATCAAGCGGCGCTCGCCAAGGATCAGGCGCTGCTTGCCAGTTCGAATTCCGATCTCCAGCGCGCCAAGGATCTGGTTGCCAAGCAGGCCGGCACGCAGCAGACCTACGACCAGGCCGTCGCCGCGCAGAAGGCTGCCGCTGCGACCGTTGACGCCGACAAGGCGACAATCGACGCCGACAATGTCCAGCTTGGCTTCGCCACGATCACGGCGCCGATTTCCGGCAGGCTGGGTGCGGTCAGCGTCGCCGTCGGCGATCTCGTCACCGTCAGCAATGGCAACAGCAGCACGGCGACCCCGCTGGTGACCATCACCCAGATGGACCCGCTGCAGGTCAACTTCAATCTGCCGGAAAGCAATCTCGCCCTGCTGCACAAGGCGCTTGCCAATCCGCAGCAGGGCGCGGTGACACTGACCAAGGATGGTGACCCGACGCCGATCGGCAAGGGCACGCTCGATTTCGTCGACTCCAGCGTCGACACCGCGTCGGGCACTATCGCGACGCGGGCAAGTATTCCCAATGCCGACCTTTCGCTATGGCCCGGCCAGTATGTGAATGTCGTGCTCGACGCCGGCATCATGCCGCAGATGACATCGGTTCCTACTGTCGCGGTGCAGCCAAGCCAGAAGGGCCCTTTCGTCTATGTGGTCAAGCCGGACAACACGGTCGAGATGCGGCCGGTGCACGTGGCGCTGACCGAAGGCGACAACAGCGCCATCAGCCAGGGGCTGAAAAGCGGTGAGAAGGTTGTCACCGAGGGCCAGACACGGCTGAAGGACGGCGCCGCGGTGCATGAAGGCAAGACCACGGCGGGTGCCGCTGCGCCCAAGGTGGCCGAGGCGACCAGGGTCGGCGAGGCCGCCCAATGATTTCCGAATTCTGCATACGCCGGCCCGTCGCCACCCTTCTGATGTCGTTCGCCCTCGTGCTGGGCGGGCTGTTCGCCTACAAGTTCCTGCCGGTGGCGGCACTGCCCAGCGCCGAATTCCCGGTGGTCAACGTCTCGGCCTCGCTGCCCGGCGCCTCGCCGGAAACCATGGCGACATCGGTGGCGACGCCGCTGATCAAGCAGTTCGCCACCATCGCCGGCATCGATTCGATCTCGACCACCAACTCGCTTGGCCAGACCTCGATCGCCATCCAGTTCGTGCTCAACCGCGACATCGACGCGGCGGCGGCCGACGTGCAGGCGGCGATCGCGCGCACGCAGAAATCATTGCCGTCGCAGATGACGGCGCCGCCGCGCTATCGCAAGGTCAATCCGGCCGACGCGCCGATCCTTTTGATGTCGCTGGTCAGCGACACGGTTCCGCTGACCGACCTCGATGCGTTCGCGGAAAACGTCATCTCGCCGCCGCTGTC
>NZ_RZQA01000782.1:0-3052 GCF_004022915.1 Mesorhizobium sp. M7A.F.Ca.US.006.04.2.1 | reverse complement strand
GGGGAACACGTGCTGGCGGGGGAACGGGGCATGTTCCATTTTCCGTCGGCTGACGAAGTGCGCACGCAACCGATCAGCCGCACCGGCAACGAGACCGTCTGGCCGTTTTCGGTCGACGACGGCACGCTGGCCTGCGTCTGGAGCGGCGGCCAGCGGGTGGTGATGTTCTTCGAGGGACGTCCCGAAGGGCTTGACGAAGACGAGACATTCCAGCCGCGTCAAGTCATCGTCACCACCGATCCGATGCAACTCACTCTCGGCAACATGGCGTCGCGCGATCTGTTTCGTCCCGCTGCAAGCGTGGAGGAACGCATCCGGCTCGTCGCGCCGTTCGCGACCCTGGGACAGAAGCTTTGCGATCAACCGGCGGGCGCCCGCGTCGGCCACGGCGAATTGTAGGAACGAACAAATGCTTCTCATCCGCTGCCCCTATTGCGAGGAAGAGCGTCCGGAACTCGAGTTCCGCAACGCCGGCGAGGCGCATATCGCGCGCTCGGCCAATATGGCCGGCGAGAGCGACGACGATTTCGAAAAGTTCTTCTTCATCCGCTCCAACCCCAAGGGCATCATCTATGAGCGGTGGCGGCACATGCATGGCTGCGCGCGTTTCTTCAACGCCGTGCGCGACACCGTCACCGACAGGTTCGTCATGACCTACAAGGCCGGCGAACCCAAACCCTCCAAGCTGCCAGGAGTTGGCAAATGAGCGGCGCGTCGTACCGCATTTCCGGCGCCGGCCGCTTCAGCCAAGCCAAGACCGCGCGTTTCAGCTTCGATGGCCAGTCCTATGCCGGCATCGAGGGCGACACGCTGGCCTCGGCGCTGCTCGCCAATGGCGTCCATCTGGTCGGCCGTTCGTTCAAGTACCACCGTCCGCGCGGCATCCTGTCGGCGGGCGCCGAGGAGCCGAACGCGCTGGTCGAAATCAGGCGCGACGCGGCACGCAAGACGCCGAACGTGCGCGCGACTGTGCAGGAGCTTTATGACGGGCTCGAGGCGCAGTCGCAGAACCGCTGGCCGTCGCTGTCCTTCGACGTCGGTGCGGTCAACGACATCGCGTCGCCGATGTTTTCGGCCGGCTTCTACTACAAGACCTTCATGTGGCCGAAGGCGGCATGGAAGAGCCTGTACGAGCCAAAGATCCGCGCCGCGGCCGGGCTTGGCGTTTCCCCGGACCAGCCCGATCCCGACCATTATTCGTCACGCTACGCGCATTGCGACGTGCTGGTGCTGGGCGGCGGTGCGGCGGGCATCGCTGCGGCATTGGCAGCGGCGGAGACCGGCGTGCGCGTCATCCTCGCCGACGAGCAGGCCGAGTTCGGCGGCAGCCTGCGTTTCGAGAGCGGCGCGAAAATCGACGGCCAGGACGGTTTTGCCTGGGCGCAAGCTGCGGTGGCGAAACTCACTGCGATGGACAATGTCCGCGTGCTCCCGCGCACGACGGCGTTCGGTTATTACGCGCAGAATTTCGTCGGCCTGGTCGAGCGTGTCAGCGATCATCTGAAGGCTCCCGGCCACGATCTGGCGCGCGAGCGGCTGTGGCAGGTCAGGGCCAAGCGCGTGGTGCTGGCCTCGGGCGCCATCGAGCGCCACATGGTGTTTGCCGACAACGACCGGCCGGGCATCATGCTGGCGGGCGCGGCGCGCACCTATCTCAACCACTATGGCGTCGCGGTCGGCAGGAATGTCGGCGTCTACACCGCCAATGACTCTGCCTATGCGGCGGCGATCGACCTGAAGAAGGCCGGCGTCAACGTGGCGGCGATCGTCGATCTGCGCGACAATCCGACCGGACCGGTGATCGACGAGGCGAGGGCGCTCGGCATCGAGGTCAATTTCGGCCGCGCGGTGATCCGCGCCGGCGGCAAGCTGCGCGTTTCCTCGATGACGGTGCAGCCGAAGAATGGCGGCGGCGAACGCACCATTCCAGTCGACGCGATCCTGATGTCGGCCGGCTGGACGCCGTCGGTGCATCTGTTCTCGCAGTCGCGCGGCAAGGTCGCCTTCAACGACGAGACCAAGCGCTTCGTGCCGGGCACCTATGCGCAGGACTGCGTCTCGGTCGGTGCCTGCAACGGCACCGATGGACTTTCTGCAACAATCGACGAGGCCTATGCGGCGGGCGCCAAGGCGGCCAAGGATGCCGGCGCCAAAACCGCCAAGGGTACCAAGCCGAAGGTCGACGCCTCGGAGAGCTGGTCGCGTGGCATGCTGGGCGCGGCCCCCGGCGCCGGGCCGGACACCACGGTCAAGGCGTTCGTCGACTTCCAGAACGACGTCACCGCCAAGGATATCCGCCAGGCGGTGCATGAAGGCATGCGCTCGATCGAGCACGTCAAGCGCTTCACCACCAAAGGCATGGCCACCGACCAGGGCAAGACCTCCAACATGCACGGCCTGGCGATTGCCGCCGAGATGCTGGGCAAGCCAATCCCGGAAGTCGGCCTGACCACGTTCCGGGCGCCGTACACGCCGGTGACCTTCGGCGCGATCGTCAGCCATGCGCGTGGGCCGCTGTTCGACCCGACGCGCAAAACGGCGATCCATCGCTGGGCCGAGGCGCAAGGGGCCGTGTTCGAGGATGTCGGCCAGTGGAAGCGCGCCTGGTATTTCCCCAAGGCGGGCGAGGACATGCATGCTGCTGTCGACCGCGAATGCGTCGCCGTGCGCAAGACGGCAGGCCTGTTCGACGCCTCGACGCTGGGCAAGATCGAAGTGGTCGGTCCTGACGCGGCGAAATTCATGGAGTTGCTCTACACCAACCCATGGGAGAAGCTGGAGCCCGGCCGCTGCCGCTACGGCATCATGCTGCGCGAGGACGGTTTCATCTATGATGACGGCGTCGTCGGCAGGCTGGCGCCCGACCGTTTCCATGTGACGACGACGACCGGCGGCGCGCCGCGTGTCATGAACCACATGGAGGACTATCTCCAGACCGAGTTCCCGCATCTCAATGTCTGGCTGACCTCGATCACCGAACAATGGGCTGTCATCGCCGTGCAGGGACCAAAATCCCGCGACATCATCGCGTCGCTGGTCGAAGGCAGCGACA
>NZ_RZQA01000781.1:0-3055 GCF_004022915.1 Mesorhizobium sp. M7A.F.Ca.US.006.04.2.1 | reverse complement strand
TTCGAACTGGCAGCACCCGGCTGGCAGCCGAAACAACCTTAACTCAATAAGAGCCCGGATATAGCAGGGACCCAAGCGTGATCGCGAGTTGGGCGGCGTAGTACAGCGCCCAGACGGCGAAGCGCATCCAGGCGCGGTGCGGCGAGATGGCGGCCACCAGGAATTTCTCCGTGGCGAGCAGCCCGTCGGATGCCATGAACAACAGCGCACCGCCGATCACGGAGACGTTGCTGGTGGTCAGCGCCGAGATACCCATTGCCAGGATCGCAGCGACATAGACGGCGATCGGGATACGCAGGCCGGGACCGACGCGCCGCCACAGCGCCGCCAGCATGACGGCCGCAAACACCGCCATGGCGAGCGCGATCGCTCCGCGCCACGACTCGGCGCCAAGCACCCCCAACCCGCCACCGCTGCGCAGGAACAGCACGACATAGACGATGTGGGCGACAAGAAAACTGGCCAGCCCGCCGAGAAAGGCCTTTTCACCGTCGCGCGACAGGAATGCGTCGCCAACAGCGCTGAGAGCGAGCGCGGCGGCGAGCAGCAGCGGGCCGCCCTGCAGCCCGGCCAGCACGGCAAGCATCGCCACGGCGAGCGTCTTTGCCGCCGAGCGGGCGAGCGTTGGTGGCATGCCAAGCGTAAAGGCGTAGATCACCGCCGCCGCCAGCGAAAAGATCAATGTCGCATTGGCATTTGCGTCGATGCCGCCGGCAAACGGCATCGTCATGCCCCGGCTCCGCTTTGGGATGCCCTGGCCCCGCTCTCAGCCGCCGGTTTGCGCAGGAACAGCGACTTCGCTGCAAGTGCGGCCCCGCCGGTGATGAGCACGCAGGCGGCGAGGATGCGCAGCGACGGCTCGGCGACGCCGGCCGCGATCAGCACCAGCGTCGACAACAGCGGTGCGGCGTAGCTTGCAGCACCCAGCACCTGGATATTGCCGCGCTTGACGCCGATGTCCCAGGCATAGAAGGCCGCCCCCACCGGCATCAGGCCAAGGCCGAGCACGGCCAGCCACTGGCCGGGACCGTCAGGCAGAACCGTCTGTTCCAGCGCCAGGTGGCAGGCGAGCGACAACACCGCGGTCGCCGCGCAGAACCAGGTGACGATGCTGGTCGGCACCGACGGGAAGCGCCGCGACAACAGCGAATAGGACGACCACAGCACGGCACAAACGGCGGCCATCGCATAGCCGAAGGCGTAACGGGCGTCGAAGGCGAGGCCCCCGCCCTTGGTGACGATCAGCACGGTGCCGGCAAGGCCGAGCAGCGCGCCGACGACATGGTTCCAGGCCAGTTTTTCGCCCGGCATCAGCGCCGAGCCGAGCACGATCAGCAAAGGCCATAGATAGGCGATCAGGCTCGCCTCCACCGCCGGCGCATTGCGCAGCGCGGTGAAATAGAAAAAGTGGTAGCCGAACAGCCCGGCAATGCCGATCAGCCACACCTGCGGCGGTATCTTCTGGCTCTTGTCGGGTGCCGGCATGAACAGCCGCGCGACCAGCCCGACACCGGTGCCGATCGAGAAGGTGATCGCCGACAAGAGGAACGGCGGCACCTGGCCCGACGCATCGGTGAGCAGTGCGAGCAGCGCCCACATGGCGACCGCCGAAAAGCCGATCAGTGTTGCGCGCCCCATTCTGTCTCCAGTGGCGCGCCAATTCTGCGCCTGGCTATTGTACCGCTTCGAAACGTCCGGCGCTGATGGTCAAGGTGCCGATCTGCGTGCCCACCGTGGCATAGATCGGCGCATATACGCCGGTTTGGCCGAGCGGTGCAAACGTCACCATCATGCGGCTTTTGCTCTTGAGATAGTTGAGCGCCTTGCGGCCCTTGCGATAGCCAGCCACCGGCTCGAAGCCCATCCGGCAGGTAACCGTGTCGCCCTTGTAGCCCGGCACCGAGATCGTGCCCTTCGAAGCGTAGGTCAGCGTCAGATCGGCGCGCATCTCGCCGTCGTAGAACTTTACCGTGCGGCCGCAGACCTGGTCGAGGCTGTCGGCATGGATGACGGTGGCAGCCATCGGATCGAGCACCGATGCCAGGTCGCCGGCACCGAGCGGCACCCAACTCTTGGGGTCGCGCTTGCCCGGCGCCGGGACGACCTGCGTCGAGGTGACCCTGCCATTTGCAAAGCGGATGTCGACCACCGATGCCTTCTTGCCGGAGGTGTAATCGGCGCGGAATGCCTGCGGCACCATCCTCTTGCCCGCAATCGTGCCTTTGGACGAGATCGTGCCACGCGTGTCGTCGAACAGTTTTGCCAACCCTGCCGCGCTGACGCTGCCTTCGATCGCGTAGGCGCCGTTCTCATAACGGCTGGAAAACGTTGATTTCGCTATCGAAAGTCCAAGGAACGACACCGTATACTCGCCCTTGAACGACTGCGGCGAGGCAGCAGACGCGGCGGACGGCAAGGCTGCGGCAAGCATGGCGGCAAAGGCATGTGACGAACGAAGCATGGCGGGATCGGGTCCTTGATTTTCGGCCGGAGGCGGGCAACTCCGGTCTGGCATGTCCCTATGAGACCGCTTATAGGATGAATTCCGGCCTTAATATGAAAATGCCGGGCGCGCCGTGGGCAATGCAGGAGCTTGACGCCTCGGCGAAATGCAACTATGGAACGCCAACTTTTTCCATAAGGCCGCCTGACCAGAACCGCGCGCCACCCGGCGTGGGCTTGAGTGTTTGGCAGACCCCGAGAACTGAAGGTTAGAACAATGTCCCGCACCTGCGAACTCACTGCCAAGGCAGTCATGTCCGGCAACAATGTGAGCCACGCCAACAACAAGACCAAGCGTCGCTTCCTGCCGAACCTCGTCAATGTGACGCTGATTTCGGAAGCGCTGAACCAGAATGTGCGCCTGCGCATTTCGGCCAACGCACTGCGTTCGGTCGAACATCGCGGCGGTCTCGACGCCTTCCTGGCCAAGGCCGACGTCAAGGAATTGTCGCAGCGCGCCCGTCTGCTGAAGAAGCAGATCGCCAAGAAGACCGCCGAGCAGGCTGCCGCTTAAACAGTTCAAAGGCGGGGGACGACCGCCCTGGCCAACATC
>NZ_RZQA01000780.1:0-3063 GCF_004022915.1 Mesorhizobium sp. M7A.F.Ca.US.006.04.2.1 | reverse complement strand
GACATAGGCAAACCAGCTCTCGATGCCGCCGCCGAAATAATCGCCGATATAGACCTCGGCGAGCTTCTCACTGGCGCCGATCAGCAGCCCGCCGACGATGGCGCCGAGGATGGAATCGAAGCCGCCGAGCACCAGCACCGGCAGCGCCTTGAGCACCACCAGCGACAGCGAGAACTGCACGCCGAGGCGTGCGCCCCAGAGCAGTCCCGCCACCAGGGCGACAAGGCCGGCGGCAGCCCACACGGTGGCCCAGATCAGCGGCAGCCTGAGACCGACCGCGAGGGCCGCGAACTGGTCGTCGGCAACGGCGCGGAAGGAGAGGCCGATGCGGGTGTAGCGGAAGAACAGCGACAGCAGGAGGACCATGCCGGCGGCAACCACCACGGCAAAAATGTCGAACTCGCTGATCAGCACGCCGCCGATTTCCAGCGGCACGTCCTCGATGCCGAGATCGAGGCCATGGACCTGCGTGCCCCAGATCAGCTGGGCGGCGCCCTCGATGATGTAGGACAGGCCGAGCGTCGCCATGAACAGTGTGATCGGCGGCTTGTTGGTCAGTGGCCGCAGCACCGTGCGCTCGATGGCGACACCCATCGCCACCATGATGGCGAAGGTGACCGCCAGCGCCAGCGCGAACGGAATACCGCGCTCGACGAGGCTGACGAAGGTGAGTGCCGCAAACAGCAGCATCGCGCCTTGCGCGAAATTGAGCACGCCCGAGGTCTTGTAGATGAGCACGAAGCCGATCGCGACAAGCGAATACATGACGCCTGAGAGCAGGCCGCCGACGAGCACTTCGATGAGGAATTGGTAGTCGAAATCGGCGATCATATGCCTGCCCCGTCCTCATTGTCCGAGGCGACGCCGAGATAGGCATCGATGACGCGTTGGTCGTTCCTAACTTCATCGGGCGTGGCGTCGGCGATCTTGCGGCCGTAGTCGAGAACGGCGATGCGATCGGACAGACCCATGACGACGCCGACATCGTGCTCGATCAACACCACGGTGGTGGCGAAACGATCGCGCGCGGCACGGACGAAAGACGCCATCTCGCTCTTTTCGCTCGCTGTCATGCCGGCCATCGGCTCGTCCAGCAAAAGCAGGCGCGGCTCGGCCACCAGCGCGCGGGCCAGTTCGACACGCTTCTGCAGCCCGTAAGGCAAGGTGCCGACAAGACGGTCGCGAATGGCGGTGAGATGGAGGAATTCAAGGATCTGTTCGGCACGGCTGCGTGAATCGCGCTGCTCGCCACGCGAGCGGCCGATGCCGAGCACCTGGCCGGCAAAGTTGGAGCGAACCTTGTAGGCAAGGCCAGAGGCGACATTGTCGAGGACGCTTAGGCCCTTGAACAGTGCGAGATTCTGGAAGGTTCTGGCGACGCCGAGATGGGCCAGCCGCTGCGTCGGGACCTGGGCATAGGAGGTACCGTCGAGCTGGACATGGCCGCGATCCGGCCGGTAGACGCCGCTGATGACGTTGATCAGCGAACTCTTGCCGGCGCCGTTCGGGCCGATGATGGCACGGATCTCGCCTTGGCGGACCGATAGGTCGATATCGGCCAGTGCCACGACGCCGCCAAAGGACAGGCTGATGCCCTGAAGCGAAAGCAACGCTGAGGCATGGCCGGCAACGGCCCCTGCCGACTTGGCGACATCTTCGAACGACTGCTCCGGCCGTGGACCTGACGGCAGGCCGCGCGCAAAGACCTCCGGTGCATAGGCGGAAGCCTCCATCACTCCGAGCGTATAACTGGGCAACGGCATTCCAATCGTCCTCGATTAGGCGCGCAAAGACCTATTGCCGCCCGACGGATCAGCGCGCCGGGCAAGCTCCATGTGTGCAGGCCGGCGCGTGTCCGGCGTGCCTATGGGGTGACTATTCCGCCGCCAGCGACGCCGCCGCCTCGGCGTCTTCCAGTTCGCGAACGAGCGGGATGACATGCTTGCCGAAATACTCGACCTCTTCCTGGAAGTGCAGGAAACCGAGCAGGATGAGATCCGCACCCGCGCGCTTCAGGTCGACGACGCGTTGAGCGACCTGCCTGGGGGTGCCGATCAGGTTCGAGCGGAAACCGTCATTGTACTGGACCAGATCGTCGAAGGACGATTTCGCCCAATTGCCCTCACCTTCCGGCGAGGCCTTGCCGGCATTCTTGACCTCATGGCCAAAAGCATTGACCGCGTCGGGATTGGCCTCGGCGATGATTTCGGCGAGCACCGCCCTGGCCTCGTCCTCGGTCTCGCGAACGACCGCGAAGGCGTTGACGCCAACTTTGACGGAATGGTTATTGGCCTTCGCCTTGACCCTGATATCATCGACCTGCTTGGCGATCTCGGCCGGCGTGTTGCCGTTGGTGAAGTACCAGTCCGAGACGCGCGATGCCATGTCGCGCGCGGCGCGCGACGAGCCGCCTTGGAAGATTTCGGGTACTTGCGGCGGTTTCGGCTTCAGAGAATACTCATTGAAGCGGTAGAAATCGCCACGGAAGGTGAAGCTGTCTTCAGTCCATATTCCGCGCAGCGCACGGATGAATTCCTCCGAGCGGCGATAGCGCTCGTCATGATCGAGCCAATGCTCGCCGATGGCATGGAACTCGCCACGGAACCAGCCGGAGACGAGGTTGATCGCGACGCGGCCGTTGGTCAGGTAGCTGATGGTGGCGATCTGCTTGGCCGCCAGCGCCGGGTTCCATGGTCCTGGCAGGATCGCCGCGATGACCTTGAGCGTCGTGGTCGCCGCCAGCAGATCATGGCTGAACGCCACCGATTCATGCTGTTCGTCGGCGCCGTAGCCGGCGGTGAAACGTATCTGGCTGAGCGCGTAATCGAAGCCGGCCTTCTCGGCGATCTGCGCCAGCTTGCGATTGTACTCGGCAGAATGGTTGGTGCGCTGCTCGATGTTGGAAATCACCAGGCCGCCCGAAACATTCGGCACCCAATAGGCGAATTTGATCGGATCGGCTTCTGCATGTGCCATGAACTGTCTCCCATTCAGGCCGTGTCGTTGATCGCTCCGGTCGCGCCGGCTCCGATATTTATTATGTTTATAGAATATATATACAAA